>NZ_LPWD01000426.1 GCF_001723295.1 Methyloceanibacter marginalis | reverse complement strand
CTCGACGGTCACTCGAACGGCGCCGAACAGATTGCCGTGCGCGCCGACGATGTGGGCATGAACGTGATCTATGACGGCATCCGGCTGACGCCTGCGGAGATCGTGGAGCAGGCGAAGGAAGCCAAGGCGCATGTCGTCGGACTGTCGATCCTGTCCGGCTCTCACGTATCGCTGGTACGCGACGTGGCGCAGAAGCTCCGCGAAGCGGGCATGGGCGACGTGCCCGTGGTGGTGGGCGGCATCATTCCGCCGGAGGACGTCAACATCCTCAAGCAGTGCGGCGCATCGGCCGTCTACACCCCGAAGGACTTCCAGCTCAACGACATCATGACCGGCATCGTCAATCTCGTGGATCAGAAAGTGGCAGTGCTGGCGGAAGCCGGCGTTCCCGTGCCCCCGATCGAGGCCAAGGAAAAGGTCCCGCTTTAGGCCGTCATCCCTTTAAGTCTGGGCGATGGTAGCGGGTGGGCTTTGCCGCTAGACTCCGGCCAACGCCGATTCTCTTCGGGCGTCCAGCCAAGGGGGAGCCTCATGAACTTCAATCTGAGCACGCCGCGCCGCGAGACCTTCATCGTTTCGATCGTCATCGCCGTTTTGGTGGTCATCGGCATGATCGTGCCGTTGCCGATCTTCACCGGCTACGGTCTTGGCCTGCTGTTGATCGCCTATCTGATCCTGCTGGCCGGTGTCTTGCTGGATAACGTATAGCCCACCTGGCGAGTCTCAGCTCGCCTTGGCGACCACAGCCTCGTCTTGCGCCGGAAGGAAGGGGACCAGCGCGGCATAGAGCCCCCGGCCCTGGATCGGCTTCGCCACGCGCGCGTTCACGCCCGCTTCGACGAGGGCCTGCCCGTTGTCCTTCTCCGAGACCGCGGTAAGCGCCACGACGGCCACGTCGGACGCGCTGGCTTGAAGCGCGCGGATGCGCTGCGCCATTTGCAGGCCGTCATAGTCCGGCAGCGCCGTATCCATGAGCACGAGGTCGTAGGTGCGCGCCGAAAGATACATCAGCGCCGCAGTGCCGGTTTCGGCGACATCATGGGTCAGACCGAACTCCTCGAGATAAGCACCGATCAGCAAGCGGTTGACCACGTTGCTTTCGACCACGAGAACGTGCCCGGACAGCGCGCCGCTCTTGTGCTTTGGCTCCGGCTTGGGGTTGAGGTCGGCCGGCACATCGTCATTGGCCGCCTCGAGAATCTCGACCGGGGCTTCGTGTCCGGCCATCTGAGCTTGAGGCATGTCGTCGGCGACGACCGTCTGGAACGTGAACCAATAGAGCGAGCCCTGGCCGGCCGCGCTCTCGCAGCCAAGGCCACCGCCCATCGCCTCGGCGAGACGGCGGGCGATCGGCAGGCCAAGCCCGCCCCCTACACGCGATGCGTCGGCTGACGGCTGGAACAGCGCCGCCTGCTCGGCAGCGCTGAAACCTTCACCCGTGTCGGTGACATCGAACCGCATCGTGATCGGATAGCTGGCCTCGTTGATGCTGGCATAGAGCCGGATCGAGCCCGTGTTGGTGGAGTGCAGCGCCATCTCGATCAAGCCCATGAGAACCTGACGGACGCGAGCCGCGTCGCCCACGATGAAGCGCGGACAATTGTCGGCCATGTCCACGCCGCTCATCAAGCCTTTCGCACCGGCCCGCTCTTGAAGCACGGACGCGGCTTCCTTGACCATGACATGCAGATCGAAACGCTCGACCGCCAGTTCGGCCTCGCCGCTTTCCAAAGTGCTGAAATCTTGAACTTCGCTGAGTGCCCCGAGAAAGCGCTGCGTGGACTGCGCCAGGACCTCGGCCTCGCGCCGTTGCGCCGCGCTCAGCGGACCAGAGAGAATACGGTCCGCCATCGTGGCGAGCGAGGCCATGGGCGGCAGAAGCTCCTTACCGACGATCGTCAGCAGGCTAGAGCATGCCGCACCGGTCATCTCCGCCGCCGCACGCGCTTTACGCTCCGTATCGAGTTGATCGACGAGACTCTGGATCTGTCCGAACAGATCCCCCGGATGAAAATCATTCACTTGCATGATCGCCCCCACCAAAAACGCTTTGTTTCTTTGTTCTTCGCGGAGCATCGCAGACATGATTTAAAACCCGGCTAAATTGCTTGGTTTATGAGGTCCTAAGCGAGCGGGGCCATCCAGCCTCTCACTCGAGCCCCTAGATCCCAGGTGGACTGCCATAAGTCTGTTCACGGATGCTTTCTCTGTCGCGCCACGGCTCTTGCCTGGACACAAATTCTACTTTAGAATTATCCTAATCTGAAAGGGAGAGCCCAGCCGGCCCGCCTGACGCAGCCAAAACCGTTCCCGCCGGACCTGAAGACAAGTCCGCCGCGCTGTCCTAGAGAGAGGCATGATTGTCTGTTCCTGCTCCATGATCTCTGCCCAGGACATTCACGATGCGGTCTCGGCCTTACGCACAAAGGATCCTTTCGTGGTGCTGACCCCGGGCCTGATCTACAAAACGCTGGGCAAGCGTCCGTCCTGCGGCAGCTGCCTGCCGCTCATCACCAAGCTCATGGTTGGCTATGACGAGGAGGGACCGAGTTCGGCGGCCTCTCTTCCGCATCGATCGCCGTTCGACAACACCCCCCGGGCCGGCTAGCTGGGCCAACGCGACCCAACGATCAAAACTAAGGTTGAGAGGAGAATCGAGAAATGAAGGGCAATCCCACTGTCATTGAATATCTCAACAAGGCGCTCACCAGCGAGCTGACCGCGGTCAACCAGTACTGGCTGCATTATCGGCTGCTGGACGACTGGGGCTACACGAAGCTCGCGGCCAAGGAGCGCGCGGAATCCATCGAGGAGATGCACCACGCCGACAAGCTCGTGACCCGCATCATCTTCCTCGAGGGCTTCCCCAACATGCAGAAGCTCGACCCGTTGATGATCGGCCAGAACGTCAAGGAGATCCTCGAATGTGATCTGAAGGCGGAGTACGGCGCCCGCGCTCTTTATATGGAAGCCCGCGCCGCCTGCCGGAAGGAAGAGGACTATGTCAGCATGGACCTGTTCGAGGAGCTTCTGGCGGACGAGGAAGGTCACATCGACTTCATCGAGACCCAGCTTGGCCTGCTGAATGACATCGGTCCGCAGATGTACGGCCAGCTCAACGCCGACTCCGCGAAGCATGCTGGCGACGACTAGGTCAAGCTGTACGTTTCATCTGAATGACTTTACCGCAACTCGACGGACCACGATTGGCGCCGGCCGCCGGCGGCACGCCGCGTCAGCTCGTGGTGTTCCTTCATGGCTATGGCGCCGACGGCAACGACCTTATCGGCTTGGGGCGCGAATGGGCGCGCGCCCTGCCCCATGCCGCGTTCGTCTCGCCAAACGCGCCCGAGCCGTGCGGCATGGCGCCCATGGGCCGGCAATGGTTTGACCTTTCGCTGGGCGATATGTCGATTATTGCCGAGGGGGTGGCCCGCGCCGCGCCCCCGCTCGACGCCTTCCTCGGCGCGGAACTCACCCGGCACAATTTGCCTCCTGAGGCGCTCGCCTCGTGGGGTCAGCAGGGTACGATGATGGCGCTGGCGGTCGGGCTCGCGCGGAACCCCTCGCCCGCGGCGATCGTCGGCTATTCCGGGGCGCTCGCCACGGTCGAGACCCTGCCGCCCCCAGGCTCAGGACCGGCCATTCTATTGGTGCATGGCGATATGGACGAAGTCATCCCCGTCGATGCGATGTACATGGCTCGTGAGATGCTCGGCCAGGCGGGATTGCCCGTCGAATGGCACGTCTCTCAGGGCATCGGCCACGGCATCGACGGACAAGGCCTGCAACTCGGCGGCGCCTTTCTGAAGCAGGCTTTCGGCAACGCCGCCTCGCCGGTACCTTAGGGGCTTTGTGAAGGGTGGACCACATCATGTGGGGCCCTTCACATTCATGACACGTCCTTATAGTATCTCGCGCGACAACGAGAATGGGCCCGAGTGCGACGGGCAAGTCAAAGGACCTTTTGGCCTTGAACGTCGCAACCGCATCGGCCGCCCCCGGCACCTTTCCGGCGCTCGTGCTGAATGCCGACTACCGGCCGCTTTCCTACTATCCGCTATCGCTTTGGGGCTGGCAGGACGCGGTAAAGGCCGTGTTTCTCGACCGCGTCAACATCGTCTCCGAATACGAGCACGCGGTTCACTCGCCCTCCTTCGAGATGAAGCTGCCAAGCGTGGTGTCGCTCAAGAGCTATGTGCGCCCCGCCCTCTATCCCGCCTTCACCCGGTTTAACGTGTTTCTGCGCGACCGCTTCCTCTGCCAGTATTGCGGCGACGGCCAGGACCTGACCTTCGATCATCTGGTCCCCCGCTCGCGCGGCGGGCTGACACGGTGGGACAATGTGGTCACGGCCTGCGCGCCCTGCAATCTCGCGAAGGGCGGCAAAATGCCGGCGCACGCCAAGATGTGGCCGGCGCAGAAGCCCTACCGTCCCACGGTGTTCGAGCTGCACCGGAACGGCCGGCTATTCCCGCCGAACTATCTGCATGAGAGCTGGCTCGACTATCTCTACTGGGATACCGAACTGGAGCCGTAAGCGCGCTCAGTATCGCGTGGTCAGGTCGGTCAGCCAGTCGGGCGAGGCCTCGACCAGAAAAGCCTCGACCTTCTTGTCGGCGCCGGTGGCCACCAGCAGGCCGACCGCGACCAGCAGCACGCCGAGCAGCATCTTGCCGCCTTTGCCCGCTTCCATCAGACGGCCGCGCCAGCGCATCATCGCCTCGCGCGACACGAAGCCGAGCACCATCAAGGGCAGCGCCGCGCCGACGCCGAAGGCCAGCATGGTGAGCGCGACCTGACCGAGATCCTCGCCCTTGGCGGCCAGGATCGAGGCGGCGCCGAGCGTCGGCCCCACGCACGGGACCCACACGGCCCCAAGTAGAACCCCGAGCCCGAACTGACCCCAAAGGCTCGTGGCCGAGAAGCCGCCGATACGGTCGTCGACCCAATTGCCCACCGGGCCCGCGGCCACGGCGACTTGCTGCTGCAGCCGCGGCACGACCAAAACAACGCCAACGGTGATGAGCAACAGCGCCGAGACGGCGCGGAACACATCGGTGTCGAGGCCGATCGCGAAGCCGATCGTCGCCACGAACAGACCGATGACCGTGAACGAGACCGCGAGCCCGGAAGCGAGCGCGGCTGGCCCGAGCCGGTGCTCGCTCTGCGCGGTGCCGAGCACGATGGGAAGCAGCGGCAGGACGCAGGGCGACAGCACCGACAGCACGCCGGCGAGAAACGCAAGCCCGATGGTTGCGATCATGAGATGGCCTCGGGCCGGCGTTTAGAGCGTCTTGTCGAGCAGGCCCTCGATCGAGAGCTGGCTGGTATCGCCCACCGACCGGTCGAGCTCCTTGCCGTCCTTGAAGACGATGAGCGTGCTCTGAGAGCGCACGTTCAGTGGCTTGAGCTGCTCTTTCTGGGTATCGAAGTCGGCCTTCAGCACCACGAGGTCCTTGTATTTCGGCTCGCGGGTGAGCTGCGTCAGGATCGGGTTCTGTGCCCGGCACACCGAGCACCAGGGGGCAAACACGTCGACCAGGATCGGCTTGCCCTCGCTTTGCGCCTGGGCCAGCGCCTCCGGCGTGAATTCCTTCCACTCCGCGGCGGTTGCAGGGACGGCGCCGACCAGAATCACGGCGACGAGACCGGCAATAAAAGCGCGAAACTGGGTCATCTTGGACCTCCAGGGTGAGAGCTATCTCAGCCTGGATAGCAGCGCGCCTTGGCCCGCGCCAATCACCACGCTTGAACCTTTCGTGAGCGGGGAAACGCGATTTCAGGCGCGCCGCGCCGCACCATAGGCGGCGATCAGGCGAGCCCCGCCGAGACCACGGCGTTCCAGCCGGCGAAGGACAGCCCCAGAAAATGCCACGGCGCCTCGTCGCAACGGATCACCGGCGTATCGACGATGCCCTCCTCGCCCCAGTTCAGATCGAACCCGCCGGCGCAGGTCTCCGGACCGGGCCAGAACTTCCACTCGGCGCCTGCGTGATAGACGCCGAGCGCGGCGTCAGGAGAAAGCCGATGGCGATGAGCCGGAGCACCAGCCGCGCAAAGCCGAAAGTCTCGCCCCGCGCGGCGAAGAAGGCGACGAGCGCGGCAGGCACCGCGAAATAATAGGCGTAGCGCTCCTGGAGGCAGAGCGGGCATGGCGCGTAGCCGCCGAACTGCTCGAAGGCGTGCGCCGTCAGGATGGTGAGCAGCGCGAGCCCGAAAAGGACGGCGCTGACCGCCATCAACTGCCCCGCGAGCCTGTCCTTGTCCATCGCCATGATCACATCACGTATTTGATGAGCACGAAGCCGCCGATCAACAGCACCACGAACACGATCGAGAGAATCCCGAAATATTTGTCGATGAACGCCCGGATCGGCGGCCCGAACCAATAGAGAAGCCCGGCCACGATGAAGAAGCGCAAGCCGCGCGCGGCGACGCTCGCCAGCATGAACACGAAGAAGTTGAGCTGGGTCACGCCGCTGGCGATGGTGATGACCTTGTAGGGAAAAGGCGTGACGCCGGCGATGAACACGATCCAGGCGCCCCACTCATTGTAGCGTTTGGCGAAGTCCTCGAACGCATGGCCGTAGCCGTAGAAGCTGAGGATCGGCTGGCCGACCGTCTCGAACAGAAAATAGCCGATGATGTAGCCGAAGATGCCGCCAAGCACCGAGGCGACCGTGGCGATGCCGGCGAACAGCCAAGCCTTTCGCCGCTCCGCGAGCACCATGGGGATGAGCATCACATCGGGAGGGATCGGAAACACCGAGCTCTCGATGAATGACACGCCCGCTAAGGCCCACGGAGCGTTGCGATGAGCGGCGAGCTCCATGGTCTTGTCATAGGCGCGCCTCAACATGGCGCTCCATTTACCGGGGGTCCGCCCGCTTGTCCATCGGCACCCGCGGCCTTAAGTGGAGGACATGCCGCTGAACCGACGCGAAGTCCTGGGATCGCTAGCGGGCGCGAGCGCCGCCGCGCTGCTTCCCGAGCTCGTCCTGGCGCAAACCGCGCCTCTGACCAAGCCCATTCCCTCTTCCGGCGAGGCGATACCCCTTGTGGGGCTTGGCAGCTGGATCACCTTCAATGTCGGTGACGATCCCGTCGCGCGTGACGACCGCACCGAGGTCATGCGTGCATTCTTCGAAGCCGGCGGACGGCTGATCGATTCCTCGCCGATGTATGGCTCGGCGCAGCCGGTGATCGGTTATGGACTCGAAAAGCTCGGCCACCCGAAGCCCCTTTTCTCCGCCGACAAGGTGTGGACATCGGCGGGTGACGAAGGCCCGGAGCAGATCGAAGCCTCACGCAACCTTTGGGGCATCGACCGCTTTGACCTGGTGCAGGTTCACAACCTGCTCGCTTGGGAAGCGCATCTCGACACGCTGTTCGCCATGAAGGAAGCGGGCAAGCTCCGCTATGTGGGCATCACCACCTCCCATGGCCGTCGCCATGAGGAATTCGAGAAGATCATGACCGCGCACGATCTGGACTTCGTACAGCTCACCTACAACATGGCCGACCGCGACGCCGAAGACCGCCTGCTCCCGCTGGCACGGGAGAAAGGCATCGCGGTCATCGCCAATCGGCCGTTCCGCCAGAAGGAGCTCGTCTACCGATTCGACGGCGAGCCTTTGCCCGATTTCGCTAGCGAGATCGGCGCCAAGAGCTGGGCGCAGTTCCTGCTCAAGTTCGTCGTCTCGCATCCCGCCATCACCTGCGCCATTCCCGCCACCACGCGCGTGGACCATGTGCGGGAGAACATGGGTGTCGCCAACGCGCCGCTGCCTGACGCCGCGTTGCGCCGCCGCATGGTCGCCTACATCAAAAGCGTCTGATGTCGGAGTGGTGGACCTACCAGCCGCGCGACCTGCTGATGTTCTCGCCGGACACCTATTACCGGCTGTTCGAGCTCTACAACACCGAGATTTGGCCCGTGCAGCTTCTCGCGCTCGCCGCAGGGCTCGCGATCCTTGTATTGCTTTATCGGCCGTCGCCTTGGTCCGGGCGGGCCATCGCCGCGCTGCTTGCAGCCTGCTGGGCCTTCGTCGCCTGGGCCTATTTCCATGAGCGCTACGCCACCATCAACCTGGCGGCACCCACCTACGTTTTGGCCTTCGCGGCGCAGGCCGTGCTGCTCCTCCTGGTCGGCGTCGTCCTCAACCGGCTGAGCTTCGCCAAGCGCGGCACCCCGCTAAGCCAGGCAGGCCGCGCCTTGTTCCTCGCCGGGCTGATGATCTACCCGCTCATGCCTGCGATTTTCGGCAGGCCTTGGCTCCAGTCGGAGCTGTTCGGCATCGCGCCCGACCCGACCGTCTTCGGCACGCTCGGCGTCCTTGTGGCCGCGGATCGCATGCGCTGGGAGCTGATGGTCATTCCGGTGCTGTGGTCGGCAGTCACCGGCGTCACCCTGTGGACCATGGGCTCATCCGACGCGGCGGTCACCGGGGTCGCCGCGCTCTATGCCCTCTGCGTCGCCGTTCTCCGCGCGATCGAACGTAAAGAGCCCGGGCCCTCCTTGGGCAGTTGACCGGATAGGCGGCTTCCCCCATGTTCCCGGCCCGATAGCCCCAGTGGCGGAATGGTAGACGCGACAGACTCAAAATCTGTTGTCCGCAAGGGCGTGCTGGTTCGAGTCCGGCCTGGGGCACCATAATTCTAAAGCGGCGTTGATCTTATTGGCTTTTCTTGCCTGACTCCCGCACCGGATGGCTAGGTGCGGGAATAGCTGTTCCGGGTGCGTTCAGTTTCTCGATGGACTGTGCGGCAAGGTGGCGCCGGTTGGCGGTGCGCGTGTAGTGCGCGGCCATCTTCGGATCGGTCCAGCCGAACACCGCCATGAGCTGCGCCTCGGTCGCGCCGTTGTTCGCCATCCTGGTCGCTGCCAGCTTGCGGACGCCGTGAAGGGAGCCGGGAACGCCAGCCTCTTTACATGCAGCCTTGAAGGCGTTGCCGAGCGCTTCCTTTCTGTTGAAAGGTTGACCTCGGGCACCAACGATAAAGGTCAAGTCGCCAGTCGGGCCGGCGTCCAGGGTCTTCTGTAGCACCGGCAGGACGATCACGGGGACCTCGACCGTGTAGCCGCTCTTTTCGGTTTTGATAGACCCGGCCCGCGCATGTTGACGCCCTACGCGGAAAAGATCACCGCGTCGAAGCCCGGTATAGAGCGCAACGTCGAGCCATACCCTCTCCCGCGTGCCGATGGGCCAGCGCGCCTCGTAGGCTTTGGCGTGTTCCTCGGTCCATGGAATGAAGCCGTCGCCACTCTTGCGCTGCGGGTTGGATACGCCCGCCGTTGGATCAACCTTGACGAAGCCCGCCGCCTTAGCCCAGCGGAACAGTGCGCGCATGGCATCGAGGAAATGCCGCGCTTGATGCGGCGTCTTTGAACGCCGCTCTCTGCCGGCCTCTATCGTGGCCGCTGTGATCTTGGCATAAGCCTCGTGGCCGGCCGTCTCCAGCACGCCCTTAAAGATGTTCTCGCGCTGGCGCCGGGTAGCGGCTGACAGGTCCGTCCATGCGGTCGTTTCGCGGTAGCGCGTGAGCAGCCATGCGAGGGACGCAGTAGAAGACGATGCAGTCTTGCGGGCAGGGACGCCAGCTAAAGCCGCCCGATACTCTTCATCAAATTCAGGCGAGCCGTATTCGGCGCGGAGTCGGATGCGTGGGCCGTGATCTACGCGGACATACCAAACGGCGCGACCGTGGCGTGTGGTCTCTCTTTGTAGATGAGGGGGGCGTGGTCGTGGCATTAGAGGATGATCTCCTTGTCGTCCCTTGCCGCCTCGGGATTCTGAGTCAAACCAACCTTCAGCACAAGAGTCCCGTCCGGGCGAAACTCGACCGTGGCAGACTCGAAGCCCGCCGCCTTGGCGGCCTTGAGGGCGCGCGCGACATCGCACTGCCTGAACCTGGAAGGGCCACGAGACATAAGAAAAGCCTTTGATGTTTGGAGAGTCAGAGAAAGCCGCTCAGCAGCCTTACCGGTGCCCGGCGTCGGGACTCATGGCCGGCCGTTTCGGCAGTCCTGAGTCAAACGCGGAGGCTGATCTGTGCTAAAGGTGGTCGCGATGTTCGCTCGCAGGGGAACGGTCTGATGCGTTACGCAAAGGCTTGTGGAATCGGTCTGTGTTTGACTTTGGCGACCCCCGGCTTCGCGCTATCCGAACCGAAGTCGCAGACTCAAAGCATGTCCTTCGAGGGTTGCCTTCTGGTGATCCGCAATACGGCCGGCGAACTTGGTGTTGCGCCGGTCAATATCGTTGAGACATCCGACCTTCGAATTGTGCGTTTTCCCACCGCAGATGGTTCAGTCTTGGTGACGTGCTCAAGACCGGATCAGAAAATGGTCATTACCCAAAGTCCGCCTGAGTGAACCTAGTTCACGCGCCTGCTCAGCGCAGCCCGCTCGGCCATGACGCCCGCCGCCAGCTCGCCGAGGAAGTGGTCCATAAACTTGGGCTGGAGCCGATGCGCCCAGGCGACCCGCAGCCTTGCCGAGACATCGGTGATGACCTCCATGACCTCTTCGTCGCTCTGCCGTGCAGTTTCGCTCGCGATGGTCGCGGCGAGCGCTGCGATGTAGGCGTGATCCTTCTCGTCAAGCATCGGCTTCCTCTTTGATGGTTGGCCACAGAACTCGTCGCCGTGGCGGTGGTGATGGTGATGTCGGTGTCTGAGCGGCACGCCGAGCGCGCTGGCCGCAGGTGGTGGAGCAGTATTTCTGACTGGCCTTACGAGGCTCGAAGGTGGCGCCGCACTGCGCGCAAGATCGAAGCTCGACCGGCTTCCTGCCCTTCTCCCTGCGGCGTGCGGCATACGCCCGTTCTTGGCAAAACTCGGAACAGAAACGAGACGGCCATTGAACCTTCGGCAGAAAGCAAGCGCCGCAGTGTTCGCAGTGCCGCTCGTCAACGGCACGAGCTGCGTGGGCGCACTCCACGGAGCAATGTCTGTGAGTCCGACTGGAGGGAGTGAGCCCGCGCCGCAGGTTGGACAGGTCCGTTCGACCTGCGGGCGGCTTCGGTGGTAGCAAGCCGTCGAACAGAACTTGCCAGCCACGTTTTGCGCGGGCTCGAACTCGGCGCCGCAGCTCCTACACAGCCGCTTGCCGTCCGTGGCGAGCACGAGGCGTGCGGCCTCGGCGGCGTGCTGCCACTCGACGCGCTGGCGTTTCGAGTTGAAGGATGCTCGACAGTGGACAGAGCAAAACTTGCGGCTCCGACGCTCCAGGGATGATCCGCAGTTTTTGCAAAACCAGAGATGCTCTTGAATTTCCGGCTGGCCCTGTTGCCAGCTCGGCCGGGACACGCCCAGGCGAGCGAAGGCGAAGGCGAGTATCTGGAGCGCGTAGCTGTCGGCCCGGTGCCAGTCCCGCCCTTCGAGGCAACAGTGGCTTCGGATCGCCGCCCGGATCGCACCTTCAAATTGAAACTTTGTAGGCTCGCCCTGTCGAGAACTGCGGCGACCTGTCGAACGAGTGGGTCATGGTGCGCTCGTCGGACTTTGGCCACGGCCGCCCCTCAAAAAAAGAGGCGGACAGCATTGCCGCCCGCCGAGTTGGGTATGACGCCGGGCTTTTCGAGAGGTGCGGCGCCCGGCAGCCGCGACTTACTCAGCGCCCTGCGGCGCCGATCTCTTATTGCTGCCAGTCCACGAGGCGCAGGGCTGCTCCCAGGTCGCCGGGTGCAAGGCCACTCTCTTTGGCGCGGGCCATCGCCTCGATCACGGTGCCAACGGCACGAGCGCGCCCGCCTGCGTCATAGGCCTGCAAGGGTCGAAGGACGTCTATCTCGACCGTGGCGCCGAGCTTGGCGGTCGCTTCCTCGGCGATGATCGCGGCTATGGGTTGGAGTTGCCAAACTCCAAGGTGCCTTTCTGCTTCACGAATTGCCGGCCCTGTTGCGTTTTGGGAGTCGAACAATGTGGGCAGTACGCCGAAGCACAGCGCAACAGAGTCCCGCGCGGCGGTCCATGACTCCTTGGTCATGCTCTTGGATATGTCTGGCGATAAGTCCGAGGGACGCCAGTCAGTAGATGGTGATGGTCCGCCGGCTGCGCCCACGTTCACGCTTTCACGCAGCAAGACTCGACCGCGTTGTCCTCGAAAGGATCGGCCGAGCGCCGAGTTGTCTGTGTCAGGCTGCTCGGGCATGGGCACGATCAGCGAGCCCAAGGGCGCCAGCTCGTATGTCTCGGCAAGCGCGGCCTCGATGGCATGTAGGAGACCGGCGGTAAGGCTGGAGCGTTTTAAGGGTGAGCTGCCGAACCAAGGTGCCGAAGGATCTGAGCCGATGCGAACGTGAAGGATCTCTGGGGCGAGCGCGGTCTGTGTCCTCCCGCCGCCCGCCTCGCTGACACTGAGTCTGTACGCAACCGGCTTCCCATTGCGGGTGCTCAAGTCCCAGTCACTCGCCGGGACAAGCTCGTCGTCGCGGATCAGCCCGACAAACTCGCCACGCAGGGCAAGTGACCGTGCGATCAGCGCCATGGTGCGCCGGTCCAGTAAGTCCGTGCCGGCGACATCGGCAAGGCTTAGCCCGCTTTCCCACATGGAAACGCAGCTCTGGGCGCATCCGGTTAATTCACCCAAGCCACTCCGGCCGCTGATGTAGGCTTCCCTCGCGGCGATGATCTCGCTGGTAAAGCCGGATGCGCTGGCGCGGCGTTCGAGCTTCTTGAAGGGCCAAAAGTTTAGCTTCATGGCGCCCGCCTGTACGGCCGCAGCAAGTCGCCAGCGCCGCTGTTTGAAATTGACCGGCTTTGCCATGCTTCATGGCGTGCGAGGGTCTGAGAGATGTCACCGAGGGAAACGGCCTCGTTCTTGGCGCCGGGCTCGCCGCTCGCGGCCATGTAGTCGGCGAGCTTGTGCGCGGCTTCGATCACCGCCGCGGGCAGCTCAGGATCACCGCCGCCAACGGTCGCGACGAATCTGAACGGGCCGATTGATGGCAGGAAGATGCCGCCCCATGGGCTGGCAGAGTGGTCGAAACTTTCCACCCATGCCCCATCGTGCCAGACCTCAACAGTGTCGATGACCGCAGGGCAAAGCGGGAAATGGATATCGCCCGGACCTTCGGCGTGCCAAGTGACGCTGCGCGGCGTGAAGCGCCACGCAATATAGCTTTCGATCCGCGCCCACACTGCCGGGTTGATGGCTGGCGAGTCTCCAATGTCGGGGTACTCCGCAGGGACCGCTTCGAGCTGCTTCAGGATGATCGCCATTACGCCCTCCAGCGTTGGAGCGTTCGACGCAGGCCGGTGTCGTCGGGCTCGGTTGGGGTCCAGTCTCGCGCCTCGACCTGCGACTGCTTGTAGGCTGGCCTGACGACGAGGCTGACCTCGTACAAGAGCGCCGAGTGAACAGTCCTGATGACCGCGCCTCGCCTCGGGTCTCCATTCTCGTCAAGCGTGCCGTCGTCGGGCTCGTGTTCGATGGTCTCGACTTTCTCGACCGCACGCTTTGGCGGCGTCCTGAAGCCAACGGAGATGCCGTAGATCAGGCCGGCCGCGACGAGGCGCAACACGTCCGCGCCGAAGGATGTCTCGGCTACGTCCCTTGTGATGATCGCGCCGAAGATCAGCGCGGCGGCGGTGTCCTCGAACGTGAGGGTGCCTGTCAGCTTCGAGGCGAGCGGCTGTCCGTAGTCGTGACCGACGAGAAGGTGAATTTCCTTCGTCGGATCGTTGACCCGATAGGCAAAGGCGTGAGGCGCGAAACGCTCTTTCCGAGGCCGGCCGTTTCGACCGCCATCTGAAAGCGTGGCCGTTTTTCCGTATGGGAAGCTCCCCTTGAGCGTTGACGAGCCGTCGCCGGCCCGCCTCAGCTCAAGGTCGCCACCTTCACCGCCGAACAGCATCTAGGCTTACTCGCCGCCGGCGACATCAACGCCGGTGATGACTTCGAGCTGGGCCGAACGGGAAATTGTGACGTCCATGGTGCTCAAAGCAGTCAGCCTCAACTCGCCAGATGCCGCCCCGGAGTACACGTCTTTGATGATGTCGATGCCGCCCCAAGTGCCCACGAAGATCGGCGGCGTGCCGTTCTAGAGACGGTCAAGAGCGCCTTCGTCACGGCCGGCGACGACACGTCCGACGCCGCGTTGGGACTTAGAACGATGTTGCCGGCGCCGACATTCTTGACGAGTCTGTCCCACTCGGAGATGGCCGTGCCGGTGACAAGATCGCCGTCCATGATGTCGAACACCTCGGGTCTGACGAGGAGCTTCACCGCGCCCCCGGCAGCGTTCAGCAGGAAGCGGACGACCGCAGAGCGGAACATCCCCCAGTCGGGTGCGGCAGAGGCCGGTGTCTCGGTGATCTCATAAGTGCTGGCGCCGGTGATGACGCCCAGCGGCTCGCCGTCTTCGCCGGTGCCTTGGAAGACCACTCGGTCAAGAGCTTCGGCCATGGCGCCGTTCATGGAACGGCGGACAGCGGCCTCAAGCGCTGGCCCGCTCTGCTTCAGCGAGCGGCGGCTCAAGGTCATGCGACAGCCGAGCGTGTTCTCGGGCTTCAAGGGCCTGTCCAGTGTCGTGTACGCCGTGGGCGCCGGCACACTGCCAAGTTCCGTTGCCTGCCAGCCCGTGGTCACGCTGGACGTGCAGACCGGAACCTCGACGAACCCAAAGTCGATATTTTGGACGCTGGCGCCCATTCGGACTGCGGCCGAGTCAGCGAACAGCTTGTCGATAATGGGCGCGGTGCGGATCGGGTCCGGCGTGCCGGATGCGATGGTCTCGCCCTCGCGCTTTTCCAGCGCGGCCCACGGGATCGGCAGACCCGCATAGGAACCATGGGCGCGCATCTCCGAAACTACTTCGGCAGTAGGGCCATCCAGGGCGCGGCCCTCATCCAGAAACAAGGCAATTTGTCTGACCTCGAAGCGGTCAATGAGCGCGTCGAACTCTTTGCCGTCGCGCGTCTCCAGGTCTGCGCCATGCTCCCGCCGCTCGACATCCTCGGCGACGAGCGCGGCACGAAAGCGGACCTCGTTGCCCCGATATTCCGCGTCCAGCTTTTCCATGGCGCGCGTCTCGTCTTCGCTCGGCTCGGTCTTGCCGACGAGGCCGGCCAGCTCTTGGCGGATTTCGCTCTGGCGTCTTTCGATAGTTTTGGATTGCAGCATTTCAGTTCCCTGTTTGGTTGGTTAGGTTTTCAAAAGCTCGCGCCACTTGCGCCGCTCTGGCGACAAGGGCGAAAGTCCAATTTCGGTAATGGTTTTTCGGGAGTGGCACGAGCTGCACAAACTGCGCAGGTTGCTCAGCTCGTAAGACAATTCAGGATGCGTCCGAACGGGCAGGACGTGATCGACCTCGCGCGCGGGCGCACCGCATGGACAACGCCAACGGTCACGCCGTAGCGCCTGGAGCCGCAGAGCCTTCCAGCGTTTCGTTTTCGTCACCGCCCTGGAGGCGCCGCGATACTCTTTCAGGCCCAAACTGGAGGCCGTATCACGCGCGCAGGTCTGGCCATCTGCCGCGCACCCTCACCTATCGCGATGACCGCCGAGGCTACGGCGTCGATTCTGCCGAGGCTTCGAGCTTTAGCCAGTTTCAAATTTTGCGCCGGGTCTTGCAGCAGCACGGTGTCGGCCATGGCGGACCTCAACAAGAGGCTCGGCCTCACCTTCACCATGCCGTCGAGCACCGCACGCCTGAACCTTTGGATATCGTCGGAGCCGTCTTTGTAGCCGAAACCTCTCAATTGGACCGGAGCCCGGATACCGGCAGCGTCCAAGCCTTCGGACATTTCCGATATCTTGTAGCGGTCAAAGCAAACCGCGCTGATCGGCTGGCCCTCCACATGCGCCATGACCTCCAGGAGCCACGCCACGATGGGGACGGTGCGGTCGCGATTGTGCGCAGCTCGCCGGCCTCGGCCATTTCGAGGTAACGCCGGCCGACGCCATCGGCGCCGCCGCGATCTTCGAGGCCGGGTGACGAGGGGAACCATGCGAGGGATTCCAGCCGGCCGCTCAAAGGCCAGAAGAAAGACGCAGCGCTCATGCTGGAACTGCCGCCCGCGTCCAACCCGATGACGACCGCGCCGTCTCTAGGTGGCAGCGTGCTCGTCTCGCAGCCGAGCCATTCATCGACCGTCAACAAGACGGCCCTGTTCTCGGCGCTGCACCTTTGGTTCAGATTGTAAAGCCGGTAGGCGGTCAGCTCAGACCCGCCGCGCTTCTGAGCCCTTCGAGCTTGAGCTGCCAGCCATGGCAGGCTCGGCCCGATTCCAAACTTGCAGCCGGGATTCGCTTTTAGAATCTGGTCAACGTCATCGACCGCGCACCCCTCGTCGGCGCGGTGCTGTTGGACGTAAGAACCTTCCGGCGGGTCATCTAGGAGCCGACTGAAAGCATGGGCGTCCGTGCTGGCGCTCGTAGATATCGCAATATATCTGCCGGACCTCTTGCCCAAGCCCGACAACAAGGCGTGCTCCAGCTCGGCGCCGGCCTCGGTCCAGTGGGCTCGTTCATCGGCAATGCACAAGGTCGGGCTCGTGCCCAAGGCGGTGCGGCCGTCGCTGGCCAGAACTCGAATAAGGTGCGGCCCATCGTCGGCCTCGAACTCAATTTCGAGGCGCGGCGCTTTTCGGAAGGTGAGGCGCTTGCGGATATCGTCGGGCAGGGAGTGACAGAGCCCGAGATGTAGTCGAGACGACCCGGCCCTGGTCTCTAGTTCTTCCGGCAACCAAACATTCGCGCCGGACCTGCGGGTCGATCTCGCCGAGCAGATGTCCGAGCGCGAGCCCGCCGCTCAAGGTGGACTTGCCGGACCCTCGGGCCACACTCAAGGCGGCGATGGACACGCCCTTGGCCAAGCTGCCCCGGATAAAGGCTTTCTGGAACGGCGCCAGTTTGATCCGCTGGCCAGCTCTTGGTCCGGTCGGAATATCCAACGATTCCAGAAACTTAATGGCTTTCGTGCTCTCAAGCATATCCTATGACCTACTATCCCTAGTATGCCTGACGCATCTGACCTACTACATCTTGTGAGCGAGGAAGGAAAATCCCCCACCACGTGTGGTCCCCCCAAACGCGACGTGCGACTGCTGCAAAATCAGCCCAGCCGGACTCATAATGCGCACCACCAGGACGAGAAAATCTTGCGTGTAGCCAGCTACCTCCGCTCTAATTGCGCGCAAGGGGGGCTTGGACCATGGAAATCTTGATAGTGCTGTGGCTCGGGCTGGCCGTCGCCATCGGCGCCATCGCCAGCAACAAGGGCCGCAACTTCTTCGGCTGGTTTCTCTTGTCGCTCTTGCTGTCCCCGCTGATAGCAGGAGTCTTACTGGCGGCTGCCGGAAGTAAGCAGACGTCAGTTCCAAGCGCCTCGGCCCATGGCTGGTCATGCG
The DNA here is from genome assembly GCF_001723295.1 of Methyloceanibacter marginalis. Classification (GTDB taxonomy): domain Bacteria; phylum Pseudomonadota; class Alphaproteobacteria; order Rhizobiales; family Methyloligellaceae; genus Methyloceanibacter; species Methyloceanibacter marginalis. The sequence goes on along the minus strand of NZ_LPWD01000426.1, from coordinate 4,475 downwards.
TTCACTGCGCCGAGCCGATCCGCATAGAGGCGAAGATTTGCCCCCACTGCCGTTCGACGCTCCCAGAGGTCGATCCGCGAGTTCTGGAACTGTACCCGCAGATGCACGGCAATTTCCGCTACCGGCGACAGCCTGACGGCTCTGTACTAATGGCAACTCCGTCCGGCGCACGCCGCTTCGCCAACTGGAACGAGTTTTGGCGTGCGGTGAACTAGGGCGCGCTTAACGCTCTCGGCCTTGCGTTATCCAGGACATCTCCACAGGCCAAATGCTCTGTGCGTTGCAGGGCGGCCACAGAGTGCGGCACCATCGCTTGAGATTGCGGAGCGAATCACGGAGCCTGAGTACGGTGGAAAAGTTTTGATGGATGGGGAGGTTGGTTCGATCAACTGGTCGAATCGCTTTAGCATCCGATGCCGTTGGGGCGGTGGGTCAGAAGCTCTGTCAAGACTAGACCCATCCGCCGTCACGACAGCCTCCGGTCCAAACGGAGGTTGGCTCACGGGGGGGTCGGGGTCCAAACCCGGCTTCCCCTCGTGGGTTCGCTATAGCGGACCCTAGCGCGCCCACTGATTCGCGTTAATCGAAAAGTTGGTCGATTCTCCGCCTTTCCAGAACTTCTGTCGCGAGGGCTCCGGTGCCTGAGAGCTACATAACCGTGGAGTTCGCCAGGTAGATGGACCTCAAGGGCTTTGATCTGGAGCATTGGTGGAAGATGTTGGCCGGGTTCGGCGCCGTCATGGCCGTCGCCGCGGTGACGGTTAAGCTCATTCCGATCTTCTTCATCGGTTCTGGGTTGTTCCTCATCGGTCTCGGCGAGTGGATCAATCATCCCTACCGAGAAGGAATGGTGCCCGGATACAAGATCTCCGGACATCCCCGCGTCAATCACTTGTCGGGATGGCTACTTGATCTGATTGGCTTTGCACTTGCCGTGTTCGGAATGGCAAAACTACTCCAGTCGGAGAACCTTCTTAATCTCTGAGGGATTGTCGCCGGCTTTGTTGGGTGAGGTGGCGCCGCGCGCGGGCTCCAAGCCCAGGCGCGCAGGCGCAGTCACGAACATTGCGCCCCGCGCATTGCTCGCTCGCCTTGGGGGCGGCGAGCTGGCGCGCATGAGACAGGTCTGTGAGCCATATAGATATATATGTGTCACAGAGTTGTCTCACGCTGGCGGCGATACCACTGAGCGCGGCTGATGCCTTCGGCCACCCAGGGCCTTTTCCGAGACAGCGACTTGGCCTCGTACTCAGCACGAGGCTTCACACCGGCAGCCGGCGCCGGAGGCGTTGCGCTTGACCCGCTTCTGGCGGGACATCTCCAAGCGTGTCTCCTTGGTGACATCGACGGAGCCGATGGTCCGGATACCGAGCCGTTCTCTCTCGATGAAGGTCAGTCTGAGATGTTCGCCTAGAGTCTCGGAACTGAAACGGCGAGGGTTGGCCGCGATGGTCTCGGCCAAGGCGGTCGCCTGCATGGAGGGCAGCCACGGCGCCCACAGCTCGGCCCACATGACCATCTTCTTGATGGTGTCGCCGCCCGTGAGGGCGATGGTGTGCAGCATTAGCTCCAGGTCTTCGGAGCCGGCGTCATCGTCGGGTAGTTCGTAGCCGTAGCGCCAGTGATAGAGCTGCCGCAGCTCGTCCACTCTGATATCCGCAAAGCTACGATCGACGCGGCGGTCTTCGGCTAGGCAGTCGTAGTGGCGAGCGACAAGCCGTCGATGCGCTTCCTGATACATTTGATGATGGTGGTGGTGGGGGGGTGCCGGCGACCATGGCGCCAGACATGACAAAGCCCCGGCGGTGATCCGCACGAGGCCCAACGACTTCATTGCATCAAAATCTAGCGGTTCGACCCGCGCGTGTCAACAACATATAGCGTGCGTTGGGTGCGGCCGTCGCTTAAAATTGCTTTGGTACGTCAAAGGCGCCGTTAGCCCGCACCCTAAGCCCAAGCCCTTGATCCACCTTAATAGTGGCACAACGGCCTGGGGCACCACTTCACGTTTTTCGATTGAGGGGCGGCGACCGCTCTCAGGCGCGCCGCTGCCGGTCCAGCGCTCTTTGCACGATGGCCGCCACCTGGGCGGCATCGGGCACGTCCCAGAAGCCAAACTTGCCAGTGTAATCGGTGTAGCGCCGGCGGCGGGGCAAGCCCGAAACGAACAAGGCCGTACCGCTCCCACCCTCGCCTTCGAGCAATTCCACCGCATCGTCCGCCGCGCTCAGATCCACGCTGGTGAGCGCGCGATGACCGATCGACTTACTGAGGACGAGCGCACGCCGATCCGTGAGCCCATAGATCGTGCCGCGCGCCATCAGAGCCGCAATCGCCGGACCCAGCAGCAGGGCCAAACCCGCCAGCAAAGCGAATTGGGCCGCGATGGAGTTGAGCGCGAACCAGCCGGCGATCGCCACGACCAGCCCACCGGCCCCGAGGAGCCAGCGCAGCTTGCGAAACACCGCGCGCGCGTCAGGCTGCCCCGTCCACACCAGCCGTTCGCCCGGCTCTAGTTCAGTCTCAATCTCGGCCTGAAGCGATGCTTGGCGCGAAGACTTACCCATGCGCTCGTCCCCCGCCCACCCTAGCAGCCGCCCGCGTTAGCCTGTTCGGAGAAAAATTGTTGCCCGGGGACGGCCCTGCTGCTTCAAGACCCTTGCGCAATCTATAGCAGCCGGACCGCGCGGGACGGGACTTCGATGCAAATGAAAGCCTATCGCTTGGCGGTCGTTCTCTTCGCCGTCATTGCCGCGCTGGTTCCCTGGCCGTCACTGGCGCAGGACGCACCGCCGCGCCCGGTGATGGAAGCGATCGAGTCGTCTCCCGCGCCGAAGCCCGAACAGGTCATCGTCGGCGCCTATATCAACGACATCCAGCAGCTCGACTTCAAGACCAACAACTACGTCATCGATCTCTATGTGTGGTTTCGCTGGACCAACCCCGCCATCGATCCCTCCAAATCCATGGAGTTCATGAACCGCTATGCCTCGGACGACAATCGCCGAGACGAATTGATCGACACGCCCGAGAAGATGCCCGACGGCAGCTTCTATTCCATCATCCGCTATCAGGGTCTGTTCGCCACGAAGTTTCCGCTGGAGGCATATCCCTTCGATACTCAGGTCTTGAAGGTCGCCATGGAGGACACGCTCGCCGGGGCCGGAGAGCAGGTCTACGTCGTGGACGGCGAGACACCCGTCATCATCGATCCCGTCATTACGCTGCCGGGCTTCGAGGTGGGCAAGCCAACCATGCGCGTCACGACCAACACCTACCCGACAAATTTCGGCGATCTGACCGTCGAAAAGGCAGATCCGTATTCGCGCATCGTCATCTCCGTGCCGGTGACACGGCCGGCCGTCGCCATGTCGCTGAAGACATTTGTGCCGATCCTGCTGATCGTGGTGTGCGCCTCGCTCGTCTATTTCGTCCGGCCGCGCTACGTCGAGGGCCGCATCGGCCTCGGCATCACCGCGCTGCTGACGCTGGTCGCGCTGCAACTGACGGCAACCGCATCCCTCCCGGATGTGGACTATCTGATGATGCTCGATAAGGTCTTCCTGCTCGCCTATCTGTTCATCATCGTCGCCCTTGCCCGCGTGGTCGCCACGTCGTGGCGTGGGGCCGATACGGATTCCGAAGCCGAGATCAAGCAGGCCGACCGCCGTTGGGCCGCAGGCGTGCTCGCGCTCTATCTGCTGGCAAACATCGCGGTAGTGTTGACCGCGCTCGCTTGAGCTTCGGGAACAGCTCCATTGCCACCACGCCGACGCTTTCCTAAGCTGGCCTTCCACCTAGACGGAAGAGGTTCGGCCTCGGCCGGCTCGTCATCATTTCCACACCCATTCAAGAGTGAGAAAATGCCAATGCCGAGAACCTTCTTCCTCGCGGCCGCGCTGTTCGCCGTCGTCCTGGCCTGTCAGGCCAAACCGGCCACGGCCCAGGACGGCGACATGCAGTGGCAGCTCTTCGAGAGCAACGACCCCGACAACAAAGGCGCGATGACCGCGCGGCTCGTTTATGGCGTGCCGGAGACGGACAATGTCCAGGTGATGGGCGTATGCGATGCGCGCCCCAGCACGAGCGCTCAATTCGCCAACTTTACCTTCGGGACCGATATCGGCGACCTTGCCAACGGCGCGGACGCGGCCTTGCGTTTCTCGGGCGGCGGTTTCGAGCAGACGCTCGAGGGCCATATTCAGCGCGCGGAGGGTGAAGGCCTGAGCGGCGTCAATCTCGACATCGAAAACGACGATCAGCTCTGGGCCGCGTTTGCCGAGAAGGAGACGCTCGACTATTCCGTGCCCGGCTATCGCGCCGCCACGCTCAATCTCGCGGAGGGCCGCGACAACCTCAAGAAATTCGTGGAGGCTTGCCGCACATACGAGCAAGCCGTGCTCGGCGGCGGCGCGAGCGCAGAGGCCGAGACTGCGGCGGCGAGCGCGGGCCGGAGAAAGAGGCTTTTACAGCGC
>NZ_LPWD01000425.1 GCF_001723295.1 Methyloceanibacter marginalis | reverse complement strand
CGATCGATCGGGTGGCCTGCCGCTTCGCCGGGCCGATGTGCCCGGAGGGCTATACGCGGATCTGCCGGCCGTGGAAGTGCTGGTGCGCCCGCTGCAAATAGGCTTCAGAGTGCTGGGCATCTGCTGGCCGCCCCTCTCGGGCGGCCTTTTTCTTTGGGGTGGGGTGGATTTTTGGTGAGAACATATTGCGAACAGAGAACAAAGCGTGTACAGTGGGCTGATTGGTCCACCGCGCCTTGCTTCCCCCCGCAAAGCGGGCGCGGTGGACGGAAGAGGGACAGACCGAGCACCGCCATTTACGCGCCCCATGGCGCCGTGAAATAAGGGAGAAGACTCATGTCGACGCCGCGTTGCGCCTCGTCGAAGCTGGAGGGGAAATGGACAAAGAGAAGGCGCTGGAAGCGGCGATCTCGCAGATCGAGCGGGCTTGCGGCAAAGGCTCGATCATGCGGCTCGGCCAGAACGAGACCGTGGTCGAGATCGAATCGATCCCGACCGGCTCGCTCGGGCTCGATATCGCGCTCGGCATTGGCGGCCTGCCGCGCGGGCGCGTCGTCGAGATCTACGGGCCGGAATCGTCGGGCAAGACCACGCTGGCGCTGCATGTGGTCGCCGAGGCCCAGAAGAAGGGCGGCGTCTGCGCCTTCGTCGACGCGGAGCACGCGCTCGACACCATCTATGCCCGCAAACTCGGCGTCGATCTGGAGAACGTGCTGATCTCCCAGCCCGACACGGGCGAGCAGGCGCTCGAGATCGCCGACACGCTGGTGCGCTCCGGCGCCATCGACGTGCTGGTGGTCGATTCGGTCGCGGCGCTGACGCCCAAGGCCGAGCTCGAAGGCGAGATGGGCGATATGCAGATGGGCGCCCAGGCGCGGCTGATGAGCCAGGCTTTGCGCAAGCTCACCGGCTCCATCTCCAAGTCCCGCTGCATGGTCATCTTCATCAATCAGATCCGCATGAAGATCGGCGTCATGTTCGGCTCGCCCGAGACCACGAGCGGCGGCAACGCGCTCAAGTTCTATGCCTCCGTCCGCCTCGATATCCGCCGCATCGGCGCCATCAAGGAGCGCGACGAGGTGGTCGGCAACCAGACCCGCGTCAAGGTGGTCAAGAACAAGGTGGCGCCTCCCTTCAAGCAGGTCGAGTTTGACATCATGTATGGCGAGGGCGTCTCCAAGATGGGCGAGCTGATCGATCTCGGCGTCAAGGGCGGCATCGTCGAGAAATCCGGCTCGTGGTTCTCCTTCGACAGTGAGCGCATCGGCCAGGGCCGCGAGAACGCCAAGCTCTATCTGAAGGAGCATCCCGAGATGGCCGCGCGTATCGAGCTGGCCATCCGCCAGAATGCCGGCCTCATCGCCGGGCAGATCCTCGAAGGCGGCAGTGCCGGAGCCGACGATGACGATGCGTCCGGCGATGTGCCGCCGGACGACGAGGACGGCACGGTGACCGCCATGGCCGGCGGGGGCCGCCGGAAGCGCGGGAGCTGATCGGGAAAGCGGCGCGCGGGGCTTGGGCCGGGCGCAAGCCTGCCTCGAGCCCCGCATCGCCCCGCGACGCCGGCTTTCCCGGCCCAAGAGCTTTTCGGACCCAGAGCTTTTTCGGCCCAAAAGACCTTGCGCAGCAGGGGCTCGCGCGCCCGTCTGACCGCTGGACAGGCTCAGCCCCAGACCGTATGTCTCACGGCGAAAGTCGCGGTTTCCCTCAAGCGTGGAGCCGTGCGAAACCGCCGTCGCCTTACGCCGAATCGGCTAGGCTGTGGCGGGCGAGACAGGCGATTTCGCGACACCGAGGTCGCGGCAACCGAAGGTCCAGCCTTTCCTAAGATGAACGCCGCCAAGCCCCCGCGCGGGACGTCCAGCAAGCAGAAGTCCGGGGCCGCGGCCAGTCATGCCGCGCCGACGCGGACCAACGACCTGCGGACCGCTTTCCTCGATTTCTTTGCCCGCAACGATCATGTGGTGGTGCCATCCGCGCCGCTCGTGCCGCGCCACGACCCCACCTTGATGTTCACCAATGCCGGCATGGTGCCGTTCAAGAACGTGTTCACCGGCCAGGAGAAGGCGAGAGCCTTGCGCGCCGCCTCCTCGCAGAAATGCGTGCGCGCCGGCGGCAAGCACAACGATCTCGACAATGTGGGCTACACCGCGCGGCATCACACCTTTTTCGAGATGCTCGGCAATTTTTCCTTCGGCGATTATTTCAAGGAGCGCGCGATCGCGCTCGCTTGGGAGTTGCTGACCAAGGATCTGGCGCTGCCTAAGGAGAAGCTGCTGATCACCGTCTATGCGGATGACGACGAGGCGGCACGGCTGTGGAAGAAGATCGCGGGCGTTCCCGACGACAAGATCCTGCGGATCGCGGGCAGCGACAATTTTTGGTCCATGGGCGACACCGGCCCGTGCGGCCCGTGCTCGGAGATCTTCTACGATCACGGCGCGCATCTGCCCGGCGGTCCGCCCGGCAGCCCCGATCAGGACGGGGACCGGTTCGTCGAGATCTGGAATCTCGTCTTCATGCAATATGAGCAGCGCGAGGACGGCACGCGCGTCGACCTGCCGCGCCCCTCGATCGACACCGGCATGGGGCTCGAGCGCATCGCCGCGGTCATGCAGGGGACGCACGACAATTACGACATCGACCTGTTCCGCACGCTGATCGCCGCGTCCGTCGAGCTGACCGGCGTGCGTGCGGAAGGCGACACGCCCCGAGCCACCGCATCATCGCCGATCATCTGCGCGCGGCTTCCTTCCTTATTGCCGACGGCGTGCTGCCCTCCAACGAAGGCCGCGGTACGTGCTCCGCCGCATCATGCGCCGGGCCATGCGGCATGCGCATCTGCTCGGCGCCAAGGACCCGCTGCTCTACCGGCTGGTGCCGACGCTCACCGCCGAGATGGGGCGCGCTTATCACGAGCTCGAGCGCGGCGAGGATCTGATCGAGGAGACGCTGAAGCTGGAGGAGACCCGCTTTCGCGAGACCTTGGAACGGGGCTTGCGGCTGTCGACGAGGCGGTCGAGGGATTGTCCTCCGGCGATACGCTGCCGGGCGAGGTCGCCTTCAAGCTCTACGACACCTTTGGCTTTCCCTACGACCTCACCGAGGACGCGCTGAAAGCAAAAGGCATCGCCGTCGATGCGGCCGGCTTTCGCGCCGCCATGGAGCGCCAGCGCGCCGAAGCGCGGAAGTCCTGGGCCGGCTCCGGCGAGGCCGCGACCGAGACCCTGTGGTTTGAGCTGAAGGAGGACCTCGGCGCCACCGAGTTCCTAGGCTACGAGACCGAGACGGCGTCGGGCGAGATCGTCGCGCTGGTCAAGGACGGCAAGCGCGTCGAGAAGCTGGAGAAGGGCGAGCGCGGCATCGTCATCGTCAACCAGACGCCGTTCTACGCGGAATCCGGAGGTCAGGTCGGCGATCGCGGCACGCTCGGCATGGGGACAGACGTCTCGTTCAGGGTCGAGGACACGCAGAAAAAGCTGCATGGTCTCTTTCTGCATGAGGGCGTCGTGGAGAAGGGCACGCTGCTGCGCGGCGAGACCGTGATGCTCACCGTCGATCACGCGCGGCGCAGCACCACCCGGGCCCATCACTCCGCCACCCATCTCCTGCATGAGGCCTTGCGCCAAGTGCTCGGCCAGCACGTGGCCCAGAAAGGCTCGCTGGTGGAGCCGGGACGCCTGCGCTTCGACTTCTCCCATCAAAAGCCCATGAGCCAGGACGAGATTGCGGCCGTCGAAGATTTGGCCAACGCCATGATCCTGCAGAACGCACCCGTCGAAACGCATCTGATGACGCCGGACGCCGCCATCGAGCAGGGGGCGCTCGCTCTGTTCGGCGAGAAATACGGCGACGAGGTCCGTGTCGTCTCCATGGGGATCGCGCCGGATAGCCCCAAGGCGGGCCACGCTTATTCCATCGAGCTGTGCGGCGGCACCCATGTGACACGGACCGGCGAGATCGGCCTGCTCAAGATCGTGGGCGAGAGCGCGGTGGCCGCAGGGGTCCGCCGTGTCGAGGCGCTGACCGGCGGCGCGGCCCGCGGGTTCCTCGCCGGCCAAGACGCGCGCGTGCGCCAGGCGGCGGAGATCCTCAAAGTCTCTCCCGACGAGATGATCGAGCGGCTCGCCGCGGTCGTCGAGGAGCGCCGCAAGCTCGAACGCCAACTCGCCGAAGCCAAGCGCGCGCTCGCACTGCGGCCCGAAGGCGGGGGCGGAGAGGCGGCCTCGGCCGTGCGCGAGCTCGGCCGGGTCAAGCTTCTCGCCCGGACCGTGCACGGCGTTCAGCCGAAAGATTTGCGCGGCCTGGTAGACGAAGCCAAGCAGCAGCTCGGCTCGGGCATCGTTGCCGTGGTCGGCGTGAGTGAGGAAGGCAAGGCGGGGCTCGTGGTGGGCGTCACTGACGACCTCACCGGCGATTACAGCGCCGTCGATCTGGTCCGCGTGGGCGCGAGGCGGCTCGGCGGCAAGGGCGGCGGCGGACGTCCCGATCTCGCGCAGGCCGGCGGGCCGACGGCGCGCGCGCCATGCCG
>NZ_LPWD01000424.1 GCF_001723295.1 Methyloceanibacter marginalis | reverse complement strand
GATCCACTGTCCGTTCTCGGTACGGCCGGTGATCATGCCGACGTGGTGCGACCAGACAACGACGGCGCCGACGCGCGGGCCGTTCAGGGGACGGCCGCGATTGGCCCAGTTCCGGGCGAGATTGTATTCGGGACCGCCGCCAAGCTGGGTCCGCATCCACCAGCCGCACCAGCGCGCCGCTTCGCCCCGACGCTGTAGCGCCCGGCCGAGGTCCTCGTGGTTTTGGCGGCCCTGCCGGACCTCGTGGTCTCGCCCTGGTCTGCCGCCGGTGAGGCATTCTTGGTGAACGGCGACGGGAAGGCTTTCGCGGGGGCGAGCGGCAGGGCGCTCGCCAGGATCAGAACAGTCAGCGTCATGAACAACGCATGCGCAGCACGCATCGGCTACTCCTTACTCGTTACTCTTTGGGGTGGATGACCGGCGAAGACTCGGCCGGTCCGCGCGAGAACCGCGCGCCGCGCAAGCTACGGAAAAATAAGACGAAAACTGGCAGATGAAGCGGCCAGGATGGGTCCATTTCTAGGCCCGGGTGGCACCCTGAGAGGTCTCAACCGGCAAAACCGCCGAAATGCGGGCGTTTGACCCTTCACGCGCCCTCAACTAGAAGCGGCTAGAGAGACGCCATGTCGCACAACAGCTTCGGTCACCTGTTTCGCATCACCACCTGGGGCGAGAGCCACGGGCCGGCCATCGGCTGCGTGATCGACGGCTGCCCGCCGGGCATTCCGATCACCGAAGCGGAGATCCAGACCTTCCTGGACAAGCGCAGGCCCGGCCAGTCGAAATACACCACCCAGCGGAAGGAGCCCGACACGGTCGAGATCCTGTCCGGCGTGTTCGAGACCGAAGACGGCGAGAAGGTCACCACCGGCACGCCCATCGCGCTTCAGATCAAGAATGTCGATGCGCGGTCCAAGGACTATGGGGACATCAAGGACAAGTTCCGCCCCGGCCACGCGGACTACACCTATTTCCTGAAATACGGCGTGCGGGATTGGCGCGGCTCGGGGCGCGCTTCCGCCCGCGAGACGGCGGTGCGGGTCGCCGCCGGCGCCGTGGCGCGGAAAGTCGTGCCGGGCTTACGGGTGCGCGGCGCGCTGGTGCAGATCGGCCCGCACCAGGTCGACCGCGGCGGACTGGGACTGGGGCGAGGTCGACAACAACCCCTTCTTCTGCCCGAGGCCAAGACGGCGAGGGTCTGGGCGGCGTTTCTCGACGAGGTCCGCAAGAGCGGCTCGTCGGCGGGCGCCGTGATCGAGGTCGTCGCCGAAGGCGTGCCGGTCGGTCTCGGCGCGCCGCTCTACGCCAAGCTCGACCAGGACATCTGCTCGGGCCTGATGAGCATCAATGCGGTGAAGGGCGTGGAGATCGGCGCCGGCTTCGCCTCGGCCGCCTTCTCGGGCGAGGAGAACGCCGACGAGATGCGTATGCACCCGAACGGCACGCCGGAGTTCATGTCCAACAATGCGGGCGGCATTCTCGGCGGTATCTCGACGGGTCAGCCAGTGGTCGCGCGCTTCGCGGTGAAACCCACGTCCTCGATCCTCAACACGCGCAAGACCATTGATATGTCCGGCAGCGACACCGAGGTCTCGACCAAAGGGCGCCACGACCCCTGCGTCGGCATCCGCGCCGTGCCGATCGGCGAGGCGATGATGGCGCTCGTGCTAGCCGACCATTATCTGCGCCACCGCGGCCAGACCGGCCAGGGCTAAGCCTGCCGACATGGCACGAGGGCAGCTCGATTCCTTCTCAACTTACTCCTACCGCGACGATCCCTCGGTTCCCGACTTTCCAGACGAAACGCCATTGATCGTGTTCGATGGCGTTTGCGTGCTCTGCAACGGATTCGCGCGGTTCGTGGCCAAACGTGACGTTGCCAAGCGTTTTCGTTTCGCGGAGGCCCAGTCTCCTCTCGGCGAAGCGCTCTACCGCCACTACGGACTGGACGATGTCGACTACGAAACCAACCTGCTGATCCAAGACGGACGAGCGTACGGGCGGATGGAGGCGTTCGTTCACATCGTGAGCCAGCTGGGCGGCGCATGGCCCACCGTGCGATTGATCCTCGGATTGCCGCGCCCGATGCGCGATTGGCTCTATGACCGTATCGCCAAGAATCGGTATCGCCTGTTCGGCCGCTATGATGCCTGTCCGGCCGATCGGACTGATGCCATTGGCGAAAGACTGATCGGATGACACGTCGGCCTCTGTTCCATCGTGTGTACGGTGATGCTTTGGCTGAAATTCCGCGCCCCATCGTGCTGCTGCACGACATCGGCGCGGGACGGACCCGGCAGGGCGCCGCAACAATTAGGGTGGGGCGATCATTTATCGCGAAAGTCGTCCGCGCCGCCGCCGGTCTTCCTCCCGCGGACGAACAGGTTCCCGTGACGGTCGAGATGACGGCCAACGAGGACGGCGAAATCTGGCGCCGTCGGTTCGGCGATTTTCCGCTCGACACCCGCGTGCGACCAGGGAAAGCGCCGGCCACGATCGAGGAAACCCTCGGCCCGGTGACGGCAATCTTGCGGCTCGTCCCCGACGAAACCGGCGTGCAGCAAATCCCGGAAGGCTATCGTCTGCTCGGTTTATCGCTTCCGGGAGTCTTGTGGCCGGACCTAGACGTTCGCGAGAGCGCCGAAGGGGGCGTCTATCGATTCAAAGTTGTCATGCGTCTGTGGGGCGTGCTGATTCAGAGCTACGAAGGATGGCTGGAAACGACGGACGGGACATGACGTTCGAGCGCATCGTCATCTTGACCGGCGCGGGGCTGTCCGCCGAAAGCGGTCTCAGCACCTTCCGCGACGCGGATGGGCTGTGGGAGCAGTACGACGTGGAAGAGGTCGCGACGCCGGAAGGCTTCGCCCGCAACCCAGTCAAGGTTCACGACTTCTACAATGTGCGGCGCGCCAAGGTGAAGAACGCCAAGCCCAACGCCGCCCATGCGGCTCTGGCGCGGCTCGAGCAGGACTACGCCGGCGACGTGCTGACCGTGACCCAGAATATCGACGGGCTGCACGAGGCCGCCGGCTGCACCCACCTGATCCACATGCACGGGGAACTCTCCCGCGCGCTCTGTGCCCGTTGCGGCACGAGCCTGCCCTGGGATCGGGACCTGTCGCTCACCACTGCCTGCCCGCTCTGCCATAAGGCAGGCTTCCTCCGGCCCGACGTGGTCTGGTTCGGCGAGATGCCGCGGGAGATGGAGCGCATCTACGAAGCTCTTTCCCGATGCGACCTATTCGTCGCCATCGGCACGAGCGGCACGGTCTATCCGGCGGCCGCTTCGTGGCCGAAGCGCAGAACGCCGGTGCGCATACCGTCGAGCTCAATCTCGATCCGTCCGAAGGGGCGAGCCTGTTCGCCGAGGTCCATTACGGCCTGGCGACGGTGGTGGTGCCGGCCTTCGTCGAGAAATTGCTCAATGGCTGACGCTGTCATCCGCCTCGTCGGCATGAAAGGACTCAGCGCGTCAGATGCGCGACCGTCTCGACATGGCCGGAAAACAGAAACTGGTCGACGGGCACGACCCTGGTGATGCGGTAGCCGCCGTCGACCAAAATACGGAGATCGCGGGCGAGCGTGCCCGGATTGCAGGACACGGCGACCAGGCGTTTCACCTTGGACTTCGCGAGCTGCTCGGCTTGCGCCGCCGGCCCCGCGCGCGGCGGATCGAAGACCACCGCATCATACGGCTTCAGCTCCTGCGGCCCGAGAGGCATGCGGAACAGGTCGCGCGCATGGTGCGGACCGGTTTCAGCTTCGGCGTAATGGCGGGCGGCTTCGGCGAGCGCCGCAAGCGCCGCCTCGTCGGACTCGTATGCGTCGACGGCGCACAATTCCGCCAACGGGAAGGTGAAGGTGCCAAGCCCGGAAAAAAGATCGGCGACACGCTTCGCCTTGCCGATGCCCGCCAGCACGAGCTCCGTCATGACCGCTTCGGCTTGCGGGACCGCCTGGAGGAATGCATCGGGAGGCGGCTTCACCTGCGCCGGCCCGAGCCGCACGCTGGGCGCGGCCAATAAGAGGCTGTCGCCGTCGACCGTGACGCGCGCGACGCCAAGCTTTCCGGCCTCCGCCGCGAGCTTGGCGAGCGCGGTTTCTTTTGGCCGAACACCGTGCACCACAACGTCGAGGCCGGTGCCGGTTTCGGTGACGCCGACACGCGCTTCGCGCTTGTTGCCGAGAAGCGGGGCCAAGACCGCCTTCAGCTTGGGAATACGCGAGACGATCGCCGGGGACAGGATGGGGCAAACATCGATGTCGATGAGGTCGTGCGAGCGGGCGCGGCGATAGCCGAGCACGAGGCCTTGTGCGTCGCGGGCGAGCGAGAGCGTTGCCCGGCGGCGGCTTCCCAGAGGCACGGGTCGCACCGGCTCAACCTTCGTATCGAGACCGCGGGACCTCAGGGCCTGCACCACGAGATCGCGCTTCCAGGTAAGATAAGCGTCCGTCTCCAGGTGCTGAAGCGTGCAGCCGCCGCAAATGCCGAAATGGGGACAGACCGGATCGACCCGTTCGGGACTTCGCGCCAGCACGTCCACAAGCGTCGCGTTCTTGCCGTCGGCGTCTACCTCGATGCGGACCCGTTCGCCCGGCAGCGCGAAGGGCACAAAGAGCGGACCGTCAGGGGTTGCGGCCACGCCATCGCCTTGGGCGCCGAGCCGGTCGATCTCGACCTCAATGGGCACGGCATGCCCCGATGAGAAACTCGACATTGCCGCTGCGGCCGGTGATAGGGGATTGGATCACGCCGAGCACCCGCCAGCCTTCGTCTTCGAGAAAATCGCGGACCCGGGCTATAGCCCGGTCCCGGTCCTTCTCGTCACGCACGATGCCGCCTTTGCCCACCGCCTCGCGGCCGGCCTCGAATTGCGGCTTGATCAGTGCCAGCAGCCAAGCGTTTTCGCCGGCGCGTTTCAGGGCGGCCGGCAGCGCCTGGGTCAGACTGATGAAACTCACATCGGCGACGATGGCCGCGACGGGCTCAGCGATCAGCGTCTCGTCGAGCCGCCGTGCATCGGTCGCCTCCAGAGAGACGGCTCGCGGGTCGGCCTTCAAGACCGCATGCAGCTGATCGCGGCCCACATCCACGGCGTAGACCTTGGCCGCGCCACGCGCGAGCAAGACCTCGGTGAAGCCGCCGGTCGATGCGCCAACGTCAAGCGCCACCCGGCCCTCCGGCGAAAGCCCGAAGGCCTCGAGCCCCGCCTGGAGCTTGAGCCCGCCCCGGGAAACGTATTGGGTCTCCTCCGCCGACACGGCGAGCGGCTCCTCGTCGGTCACCAGGGCGCCCGGCTTCGACGCAGGCACTCCGGCCACGGTGACGCAGCCCCGGCGCACGAGGTCCGCGGCGCGGGCCCGGGAGGGCGCCAGCCCCTCCTCCACCAATCTTTGGTCGATGCGTCTTTTTTTGTAGCTGGCCAATTTCGGTTCTCATATGCTTCGCTTCGCGTCGGGAATCCTCGCGCGCGGTCGAGGCCGGGAGCGGCCGCCACCGCATCATACACATACTGCGAAGCGCCCCGCTCAGCGCGCCCTCGCGGAGGTCTCGTGAGCCCAGAGTCGACGGCTTACCTTACCGAGAAATGCGAAGTCCGAAATCGCGACGTAGCCGGCGGCTATGCCGTCTTCGCCCGGTCCGTCATCGAGCCAGGTGAGCTTGTCGGCGTGTGGAGCGGCCGCATCGTGACCACGGACGCGCTCGATACGCTGCCCGAGGCGATCAGGCACCACACCGTGCAGATCGAGGAGAATCTGTTCCTCGCCTCGACGAGCGAGAACGAGCCTCCGGACTTCATCAATCACGCTTGTGAGCCGAACGCCGGGCTCGACGGCCAGATCGCCATCGTCGCCTTGCGGCGTATCCTGCCCGGCGAGGAGGTGACCATCGACTACGCCATGTGCGATGGCTCGCCCTACGACGAGTTCGATTGCGCCTGCGGCTCGGCTCTGTGCCGGGGCAAGGTGACGGGTAACGACTGGCGCGATCCAGTTTTGTGGAAGCGTTATGCCGGCCATTTCTCGCCTTACCTTCAAAGGCGCATCGACGCCTTGCGCGCGCAAGCACGGCGCCGACCAGGGCGCAAGCAGGCCCTCGTGCTGACTGCGGGCGAAGCCGCCGACGGGACCCGATGAAGCCCGGCGAGTGTCCCAGGCGCCTCAGAGCGCCTTCCCTCCTCCTCCCCAACCAACCGCGTCAATCCTAGGAGCGCGACTATGCTGCTTATCAGCACCTATGTGGCGCCGAGTTCCATCGAAGGGCTCGGCGTGTACTCTGACGAATACGTGCCGTGTGGAAGCCTGATCTGGAGCCTCAACCCGAAGTTCGACGTCTTCGTCAACGAGATCGAGCTCGGGTCCCTGCCTGCCCATGTGCGGAGCTACATCGCCCGCTACAGCTATCCTCATTTGGAAATGCCGGGCTGCCGGGTGATCGACGTGGACAACGGCAAGTACATGAACCACAGCCTGGCGCCCAACACCGACTTTCGCATCTTCGACAAGGGCTATGCCTTGGCCGATATCGCCCGCGGCGAGGAAATCACCTGCAACTACCATGAGTTCGATCCGGACTTTGTCGGCTTCATGCCGGACATCGCGGCGGCCGCGCGCGTGCAGCCGCTGAATGCCACCGCGCCATAGCCGCATCTCGCTTTGGCGATGCCTTGTAGAGAGGGGTTAACCACCATCCTCCGCCTTGCCGCGTTTGCCAAGGTCAGCCTGGTAGACTAAGCAAGAGCGCCTTGAAATCGTCCCTTGCGAGCGTCCTATGACAAAGCGCCTCTTGCTACCTGTCCTCCTCGCCGCCGCCCTGCTCGCCGGCATGGCGCACGGGGCATATGCCCAAGGCAGCAACCACTGGCAGGCCAAAGCGAGCGGGAGCTTCGTGACGCTCCGCTACGGGCCGCTCGATGAGCGGGAGAAGCCGCTCTTCCTTTTGTCCTGCTTGAACGGCGTCAATATCGCCGTGCTCTCGGTCTATATGGACTTCCCGCAAAGAGAGCCCGGCGACGCCATCACCATCAAGCTGAGCGCGGGTGGCCAATCCACGTCGGTGGCGGGCGAGTCGGCGCAGGAAGATGGAACCGGCGTCATCTACTTCGAGGCCGGCGACATCGCGGTGAAGCCCATTCTCAAGGTCTTGAGCGAGACAGGGCAAGTGTCGATGACCACCGGCGCGATCGGCAACGATCTTTCCGAGCCCGGCCGCCTCGCGGCGGTCAGCGAATTCGCCAAGGACTGCAAGCTCAACTAAGCGAGGCGGACGGCGCCGGGTTTGGCGTCCTTGCCAAGCGCGGCGAACACCGCGGCGACGATGCCTTGCGCATCGAGGCCGGCTTCCGCGTACATCGCCTGCGGTTTGCCCTGCTCGATGAAGCGGTCGGGGAGCCCGAGCGTGCGGACTTTCAGCCCGCGGTCGAGCAGGCCTTCGCCCGCGAGCGCATGCAGCACTTGCGTGCCGAAGCCGCCCATGGACCCCTCCTCCACGGTGATCAGCACTTCGTGATTCTTGGCGAGATCGCGAATGAGATCCATGTCGAGGGGCTTGGCGAAGCGCGCATCGGCCACGGTGGCCGGGAGCCCATAGCCCGCCAGCTCGTCGGCCGCGCTCAAGCACTCGGTCAGCCGGCGCCCCGAACGAAAGAAGCGCCACGGCGGAGCTTGGCGCACGATGCGGCCCTTGCCGATCTCGAGCGGCGTGCCCCGCTCGGGTAGCGCCACGCCCGTGCCCTCGCCGCGCGGATAGCGAAAGGCCGACGGCCGGTCGTCGATCGCGGCGGCGGTGGCCACCATATGCATCAGTTCGGCCTCGTCGGCGGCGGCCATGACGATCATGCCCGGAAGGCACGAAAGAAACGCCGTGTCGAAAGTGCCGGCATGGGTTGGGCCGTCGGCGCCGACGAGCCCCGCACGGTCGATGGCGAAACGCACCGGCAGTTTCTGCACCGCCACGTCGTGCACCACCTGGTCGTAGGCGCGTTGGAGGAAGGTCGAGTAGATCGCCGCGAAGGGCTTATAGCCTTCCGCCGCGAGACCTGCGGCAAAGGTCACGGCGTGCTGCTCGGCGATGCCCACGTCGAAACAGCGCTGGGGCAGGCTCTCGGCGAACGTATCGAGGCCGGTGCCCGACGGCATGGCCGCGGTGATGGCGACGATCTTGTCGTCGGCGCGCGCCTCGGCGATCAGCGCCTTGGCGAACACTTTGGTATAGCTCGGCGGGCCGCCGGCCGGCACTTTCTCTTGCGTGCCGGTGACCACGTTGAAGCGGCCAACGCCGTGATATTTGTCGGCGGACTCCTCGGCCGGACCGTAGCCCTTGCCCTTCTGCGTCACCACATGGACCAGGATCGGCCCGTTCTGCATCTTCTTCACGTTGCGCAGCACGGGCAGCAAATGGTCGAGATTGTGCCCGTCGATCGGGCCGACATAGTAGAAGCCGAGCTCCTCGAACAGCGTGCCGCCGGTCCAGAAACCGCGCGTGAACTCCTCGGCGCGGGCGGCGCGGCGGAACCAGCTCTTGGGCAGAAGCTTGTGGGCCGCCTGCTTCATCCAGCGGCGGAAGCTGCGATAGGTACCGCCGGAGATGAGCCGCGCCAGATGCGCGCTCATGGCGCCGACGGGCGGGGCGATCGACATGTCGTTGTCGTTGAGGATGACGATCAGGCGCGAATCCATGGCGCCCGCATTGTTCATGGCCTCATAGGCCATGCCCGCGCTCATGGCGCCGTCGCCGATCACGGCGATCACATTGTTCGAGCCGCCGGCAAGATCCCGGGCCACGGCCATGCCCAGCCCGGCGGAGATCGAGGTCGAGGAGTGCCCGGCGCCGAAGGTGTCGTATTCGCTCTCGGCGCGCTTGCAGAAGCCGGACAGCCCGCCCGGCTGGCGCAGGGTCCGGATGCGGTCGCGGCGGCCGGTCAGGATCTTATGCGGATAGGCCTGATGGCCGACGTCCCAAATCAGCTTGTCGCGGGGCGTGTCGAAGACGTGATGCAGCGCCACGGTGAGCTCGACCACGCCCAGCCCTGCGCCGAGATGGCCGCCGGTGACGGACACCGCGCTCACCGTCTCCCGCCGCAGCTCGTCGGCGAGCTGCTTCAGCTCCTCGTCGGCAAGGCCGCGCAAGTCCTTGGGCGTCTGGATCGTGTCCAGCAAAGGCGTGGCAGTCTCAGCGCTCATATGTTGCCCCAGCAAAGTTCCGGAAAAAGCCCCAGAAGGATCAGCACGTTATACCTTGATTGGCCCCTGCTATGTGGCCTTCGGAAGCCCGGGCGGCAAGGCCTTGGACCTTAGCGGAGAGACCGCCCCGCCCCAAGGCGTTTGTCGGCGGCGGGGACCCGCTAGTCCTCCACGTCGAGCGGCTCGGCGCCGGTCGGCTCGCCGTTCTGATTGAGGGTGATCTTCTCCACGCGCGCCTCCGCCTGGCGCAGCAGCCCGTCGCAATGGGCGCGCAGGGCCTCGCCCCGCTCGTAGATCAGAATCGAGGCTTCGAGCTCCACATCGCCCTTCTCCAGGCGATCGACGATGGTCTCGAGCTCCTTGAGCGCGGCTTCGAAGCTCATGGTCTTGATGTCGGTTTCGGTGGGGGTGGCCATGGCTTGGCTTAACTCTTTCGTTTGGACGCCTCAAGCACCCATCAGGGTTTTGACATGGACCGCGCTCGAATCGGCGAGCGCCTCCAGATCGTAGCCGCCTTCGAGGGTCGAAACGAGCTTGCCGCCGGCGTGTTTCGCGGCCGCCGCCATCAGTTTCTCGGTGACCCAGGCGAAATCCGGCTCCAACAGCCTGATCTGGGCCAGCGGGTCTTTCAAATGCGCATCGAAGCCGGCGGAGACCAGGAGGAAGTCCGGCGCGAACTTGTCGAGCGCGGGCAGGATGCGCGCCTCGAAGGCGGCGCGGAAATCCTCGCTCCCGTCGCCGGGCGAAAGAGGCGCGTTGCAGATATTGCCGACGCCCGTCTCGTCCTTGGCGCCGGTCCCCGGAAACAGCGGCATCTGGTGGCTGGAGCCGTAGAACAAATCCTTGTCCTCCCAGAAGGCGGCCTGGGTGCCGTTGCCGTGATGCACGTCGAAATCGATCACCGCAATGCGCTTCGCGCCGTGCTTGGCGCGCGCGTGGAGCGCCCCCACCGCCACCGAGTTGAACAGGCAGAAGCCCATGGCCTTCGAGGGTTCGGCATGATGGCCCGGCGGACGAACGGCGCAGAACGCATTGTCGGCCTCGCCGGTGGCCACTTGATCCACGGCGCGGAGCACGGCGCCTGTGGCGCGCAAGACCGCCTCCCAGCTTCCCGGCGACACCACCGTGTCCGGGTCGAGCCAGTTGTGATTCTGCTTGGGAATCTCCGCCTGCACCATCTCCACATAGGCCTTGGGATGCAGGCGCTCGATGGCGTCGAGATCGGCACGCGGCGCCCGCTCGCGCTTCAGGTCCGCGAAGTCCTTGCCGGCCAGCGCATCCTCGATGGCGCGCAGGCGGTCGGCACGCTCGGGATGGCCGAAGCCCGTATCGTGTTCCAAACAAGCGGGATGGGTGAGAAGCAGCGTGGTCATAGGCCGGTCATGATAGCCGAGAGTTGCGCGGGCGACAGCTTGACCCGCCCCTGGTAACACGCGAAATGGGGACCGACCATGCCCGTTCTCCCCGCCACCGAAGAGGCCATTTCCCAAGCCGCGCAGGCGCTTGCCCGCGGTGAGATCGTGGCCTTTCCCACCGAGACCGTCTATGGGCTCGGCGCCGACGCACGCGACGCGCGCGCCGTCACGAAAGTCTTCGCGGCCAAGGACCGGCCGCGTTTCAACCCGCTCATCGTGCACGTGCCCGATATCGCGGCGGCGGAGACCTATGCGCCTTTCGACGATACGGCGCGGAAGCTGGCGGAGGCGTTCTGGCCTGGCCCGCTGTCGCTGGTCCTGCCAAAGCGTCCGGCAAGCGGCATCGCGGATCTTGTCACGGCCGGCCTCGACACGATGGCGCTGCGCGCACCGAACCACGCGATTGCGCAAGCTCTGCTCAAGCAACGCAGCTGCCCATCGCTGCGCCCTCCGCCAACCGGTCCGGGCGGAATCAGCCCAACAGACGCAACCCACGTGGCGGCGGAGCTCGGCGATCTTCCCGCGATGATCCTCGACGGCGGACCATGCGCGCGCGGTCTGGAGTCGACGGTGGTGCGCGTCACGGGCGAGACACCGGCGCTGCTGCGGCTCGGCGCCGTGCCCCGTCAAGAGATCGAGGCTGTTCTGGGACATCCGATTGCGCTGGCGGACGAGGACGCGCCCATCGCTTCCCCAGGCCAGCTCGTACGCCACTACGCGCCGAATACGCCGTTGCGGCTCGACGCCACGGAGGTGGAGCCGGACGAAGCGCTGCTGGCGTTCGGGCCATCGGCGCCACAAGGCGCGCTCACGACCATCAATCTGAGCGCCGCCGCCGATCTGGCGGAAGCCGCGACGAAACTCTTCGCCAGCTTGCGGGCGCTCGACCAATCGGGCGCCTCACGCATCGCCGTCATGCCTGTTCCCGACCAGGGGCTGGGCGAGGCCATCAACGACCGCTTGCGGCGCGCGGCCAAGGCGCGCTAGCCCTCACCCATGAGCGAGACCCCGAAGCTCCTCCCGCCGACCGCCGACACCATCGAGACGCTGGTGCGTATCGTCGGCGCTCAGCATGCCTTACGCGACGAAGCCGGCATGGCCCCGTATCTGACCGAATGCGCGACCGCTATCGCGGCCAAGCGGCGCTCGTGCTCAGGCCCGGTTCAACCGACGAGGTCGCCGCGATCCTCAAATGCGCCAACGCGGCGCGGGTCGGCATCGTGCCGCAAGGCGGGAATACGGGCCTCGTCGGCGCGCAAATCCCCGATGAGAGCGGCAGCCAAGTCGTTCTCTCGCTCACGCGTCTCAACCACGTGCGCGACGTGGACCTCGCGTCGAACACCATGACCGTGGAGGCGGGCCTGACGCTCGCCATGGCGCAGCAAGTGGCCGAGAGCGCGCATCGCCTGTTTCCATTGAGCCTCGCCTCGGAAGGAAGCTGCCAGATCGGCGGCGTGCTCGCGACCAATGCCGGCGGCCTTGCCGTGCTCGCCTACGGCAGTGCGCGCGACCTGGCGCTCGGCCTCGAAGTCGTGCTGGCCGACGGGCGCGTTTGGCACGGGCTGAAAGCGCTGCGCAAGGACAACACGGGTTACGACCTCAAGGACCTATTCATCGGTTCGGAAGGTACGCTGGGCGTTATCACCGCGGCGGTGCTGCGCCTGTTCCCGCGTCCCAAGGAGCGGGTGACCTGCATGGCGGGATTGAACGATCTGGCGCGCGCGCGGAATTCTTCACCCGGGTGCATGAGGCCGGGGGCCGATGTTGACGGCCTCGAGATTCTGCCACGCATCGGCATCGAATTCGCGGTGAAGCACGGCAACGACACGCGCGAGCCCTTCCCCGCCCCACACGCCTGGTATCTGCTGTTCGACTTGACGAGCCCGCGCGTGGGCGAGGAACCGCACCTTCTGGCCGAGACGCTGCTCCAGGAAGCGATCGAAGGCGGCGAGATCGCCGACGCCATTGTCGCCACCTCGATCAAGCAAGCGCAGGATTTGTGGCGCTTGCGCGAGCTGATGAGCGAAGCGCAGAAGCCTGAAGGCGGCAGCATCAAGCACGACGTGTCGGTGCCGGTGGCGCGTGTGCCGGAGTTCATCGCCCGCGCCGACCAGCTCGTGGAGCTGATGATCCCCGGTGCCCGGCCCGTACCCTTCGGTCATCTCGGTGACGGCAATATTCACTACAACGTGAGTCAGCCCATCGGCATGGACAAGGACGTGTTCCTCGCCAACTGGGAGACGCTGAACACGGCGGTGCATGAGATCGTGCTCGATCTCAACGGCTCGATCAGCGCCGAGCACGGCATCGGCCGCATGAAGCGTGATCTTCTGCCCCACGCCAAGGGCGAAGTGGCGGTCGCGCTGATGCGCAAGATCAAGGAGAGTTTCGACCCGAACGGCATTCTCAATCCGGGCAAGCTGCTAGTGAAAAACCTCCGCACAAGACCCAAGACGACAAGTGGATCGCGATCGACGACTATATCGCCGAAAACTTCCTCGATGACGATCCGGCCCTCGACGCGACGCTTGCGGCAAGCGAAGCCGCCGGACTGCCCGAGATCCAGGTGGCGCCGCTGCAAGGCAAGCTCCTGATGATGCTGGCCGCATCGCTCGGCGCGCGGAACATCCTCGAGATTGGCACCCTTGGCGGCTACAGCACCATCTGGCTGGCGCGGGGGCTCGCCGACGGCGGGCGTGTCGTCACGCTCGAGCTCGATCCCGGACATGCAGCAGTGGCCCGCAAGAACTTCGAGAACGCCGGCCTCGCCGACCGCATCGAGGTGCGCGTGGGCGCGGCGCTCGACACGCTCGCTGCGCTGCACGCCGAACATGCCGGGCCGTTCGATCTCATTTTTATCGATGCCGACAAGCCAAGTACGCCGGACTATTTCGATTGGGCCGTGAAACTCTCGCGCAAAGGCACGCTCATCGTCGTCGACAACGTGGTGCGCGAAGGCGCGATCCTCGCCGCGCAGAGCGAGAACAAGCATGTGAAGGGCTTACGGGGCTTCTATGCGCGCGTTGCCGCCGACCCGCGCGTGACCGCCACGGCCATACAGACCGTGGGCAATAAGGGCCATGACGGGCTCGCGATCGTGCGGGTGATTGCGGAGCCGGACTAAGCTCCGAGCTTAGAGTTGGCCTTCCATCTTGCGCGTGGCGCTACGGGTCACTTGGCTTTGCGGAGCGTTGCACTTCTTGAGATAGTCTTCTTTGTCATCGCCGGTAAGGTGCGATTGGCGGCCTGCTTCTGGCAAATCTCCGGCATTTCCGCTGCAGTCGCCTGTTGACCTCCGCCTTCTCCGCCCTCTCCGCTCACTTCCTCATCTGCGGCGTATACGGGATTGGCCGCGAGGGCGAGGGCCGTGACGGCGAAACAAATCGTCGGTAACGAGAGTTTGCGGTTCATGTTGCGGATCCTCTACGTTATCCTTTCTCGGACACACCTATCGCTATCACACAGGGCGTTACCCTCCAATCCCTCGATGGTGACGCCGGCTATTAAATTTTGTTCAGGCCGATAGCGGTCCGAAACTTGAGCGCAGTTCAGTTGCGCGCAGTACATGGGAGGTTAGCTTGAAAAAACTTAGCTTAGCCCTTGCATCGGCCGCCGTCGCCGTCGTTGCAGTTTCGGCGATGCCCTCTCAGGCGTTTGCTTGCTATTGCGAGGCTCGGAGCAGTTCTGCGTGGGGGTGGGGTCAGCACGCGTCTTGTGGCTGGGCGGAAAGCAAGGCTTTGCTTGAATGCGCCAAGCGCACGCCTCGCGGCAGCTACTGCTGGATAACTTTTTGCCGAGGCTAACCGATTGCGCTGTATGACCCGCGTCCTTGTAATGCTGTTTGCGGCTCGCGCGCGCCGTTAGCGATCCTTCGTCTCCGCCAGCAATTCGGCGTGCGCCGCTTCGATGGCCTTCATGTCTTCGTCGCTGACCTTGGGGAACTCAAGGTCTAGCTTCTCCAACTGCTCTATGAGCGCACCGGCGACGACAAGCCGGGCGAACCACTTCTTGTCGCACGGCACCACATACCACGGCGCATGCTTGGTCGCGGTATTGCGGATCGTGTCCTCATAGACCTCTTGATACTGGTCCCACAGCTTTCGCTCCTCGACGTCGTAGGGAGAGAACTTCCAGGTCTTGTCCGGATCGTCGACCCGGGCGAGCAGTCGCTTCAGTTGCTCCTCCTTCGAGATGTTCAGGAAGAATTTGAGCGGCACGGTCCCGCTTCGCACAAGGTGCCGTTCCCAATCATTGATGTCCTGGTAGCGCTCTTTCCAAATGTCCTTGCTCACGAGCTTCTCCGGAATGTTCTGCTTCTCCAGAAGCTCGGGATGCACACGCACCACGATGGTCTCCTCATAGTAGGACCGGTTGAAGATCCCAATGCGGCCGCGGATCGGTAGCGCGACGGTGCAGCGCCAGAGAAAGTCGTGCGCGAGCTCGAGATGGCTCGGCTGCTTGAAGGAGTGCACGGAGCAGCCCTGCGGATTGACGCCTGACAGCACATGCTTGATGACGCCGTCCTTGCCGGCCGTGTCGATGCCTTGCAGCACCATGAGAATGGCCCACTTGCCTTCCGCGTAGAGGCGCTCCTGAAGCCTGGCGAGCTTCTTGACGCCGACTTCCAAGATCTCCTTGCCGTCCTCCTTGTCGAAGTCGACATCGCCGGTGTCGCCGGGGTCGAAATCCTTGAGCTTGAACTTATCCCCATCGGTGACGCGGTAACGCTCGATGATCTTGTCTGGCAGCATGCTCCTCCCCTTCTCGCTTTCGCCTTTAGAGCAGCCGCAGCTGCAACGGCTCTTGGATGCCGGGCTCGTCTTTGCGTGAATCGTTGATCTTCGGATCGAGCTCGACCGCTTCGAACAGATCGTCGGCGGCGGGGCCGATCATGGCAAGGGCTTCCTCGGCGCTGACCCGCTTGGCATCGAGCCAATCCTCGTATTGTTCCGGATCGAGGATCACGGGCATACGATCGTGCAACGCGGCCACGGTACGGTTGGCCGCGCAGGTGAGAATGGTGACCGTGTCGAGCTCGCCGCCTCGGGGATCCTGCCAGCGCTCATACAGCCCGGCAAAGGCGATCAAGCGCGGCGGATGCGGCATCAAGTGGAACGGCCGCCTTTTCCCTTTCGGCCCCGTCCACTCGTAGAAGCCGTCGGCCGGGATCAGGCAGCGCCTTCGGCGCACCGCATGGCGGAAGGATGGCTTCGCCAGCACCTCTTCCGAGCGGGCGTTGATCAGGGTCGGAAATTTCTTCGGGTCCTTGACGAAGCCGGGCAGCAACCCCCAGCGCATCAACCGGAACCGGCGCGCGCCCGCTTCGTCGAGCAGCACGACGGGAATGCCTTGCGTCGGGGCAATGTTGTAGCGCGCCGGGAAGTTGGGGGTGTCGGCGTAGCCGAAATAGGCCCGCACGGCCTCCGGAGGCGAGGTCAGATTGTAGCGGGAGCACATACAGAGTCTTCCGGTAATGCTTTGGCAATCATAATC
>NZ_LPWD01000423.1 GCF_001723295.1 Methyloceanibacter marginalis | reverse complement strand
CATGGTGAAGCGAGAGTGGATTCGCTGGTATGACAGGCCGCCGGAGCGCACGTCCAAAACCAAGATCCTTCTCAGCATAGACCCCGCTAGCAAAGATGGGCCCCATAACAGCTACTCGGCGCTCGCCACCATACAAGTCGAGGGCGACGACTATTATGTTCGCGATATGGTGCGCGGACGTTTCGATTTCCCGGTGTTGCGCGAGAAGACCCTGGCGCTCGCCGAGCGCTACAAGCCCACCGCGATCCTGATCGAGGACACCTCCTCCGGCACGGGTCTGGCACAGGAGCTGCGGCGCAAGGGCCTGTACCGTATCAAGGCCGTTCCAGTGGAACGGGATAAGGTGACGCGGCTCTTCGTACAGACGGCGAAATTTGAGGCTGGACGCGTGCACCTTCCTAAGGACGCATCTTACCTCTCGACCTTCTCGCCGAACTCCTCGCCTTTCCTCATGGCAAGAACGATGACCAGGTCGACAGCATCACGCAGGCGCTCGCCTACAAGCTTTCGACCTACACGCTCGACAACATCTAGTTTCGGCGTCGACTACTTCGCGGCGGCATCTAAGGGCCGGGGTCAACTGACCCCGGCCCTTTTGTTTGCGGCAAAGTCGGCTCGCCTGTTTGCGGCAAAGTCGGCTCGCGTCGCAGGTGGTTGCGCTCCGCCGTGCCGGCTGGAAAGGCGCCGCCGGCTTGATCCAGCTTTCCGCCAAAATGCCTCAAGCCGCACTCTTTTCGGCAATCGTTATGGCCGCAGATAGGACTGGACTTTAGCGCCATAGAGAGCGTGCATGCGGCCAACGCAACGACGGACGGAAGCCCCCGTCAGCGCCCTTCCCTGGCCTCCTGGCCGGGCTGTGGGCGGTGGAAGCGCCGGCATCGGGCCGGTGCGCCACGATGGAGGCAATCATGCCCAAGTCCCAACCCGAAACTGCCAAGCTTAGCGATGCGCAGCTCGTGATCCTAAGCGCCGCGGCGCAACGCCCCGACGGATCACTTCTTCCCTTGCCGGAGAGTTTGGCCAAAAAGGGCGCCGCTCAAAACAGGGTCATGATCGAGATCTTGTGCAAACGAAAACTGGCTGAAGAAAAACAAACCAAAAACGACGCGTCCGAATGGCGTCGCGACAAGGAGGGCCGTCCTCTTGGCCTGTTCATCACCAAGAGCGGGCTTCTCGCCCTTGGCATTAACGAGACGGAAGAGACCAAGCCCGCGCGGGCGGCGGCGAGTCTGCCGCGCCAGCGCAAGACGGCCGCCCCACGCAGCAAGGCCCGCAAGGCGTCTGTCGCCAAGCCCAAGGAGCGCGCAACGCCTGCGCACAGCAAGCAGCAGGCGGTGATCAAGATGTTGCGCCGGAAGTCGGGTGTCACCATCGACGACATCGTCGCCGAGACCGGATGGCAGCGGCATTCTGTGCGCGGCTTTTTCGCAGGTCTCGTCAAGAAGAAGCTCAAGCTGCCACTGGTCTCTGCAGTGAACAAGGACGGCGTGCGCCGCTATTACATCGCGCCGATAGGCTCCGCGAAGGAATAAGCCGGGAGCGGCGCATTGCAGCGTGCGGCATCACCTTAGTTAGGGCGACGTGGCGATCGACCGATGGGAAGCACAAGCAAGAGGCCCGATGATGGATTCTTCTGCTGCCGGAACCAGGGCCGTGAGTGAGCCGGGTAATTCGCATATCGAGCAAGAGATCGCGGCGCTGTGCGATCTCGATCACGCCGCCCTGAAAGAGCGCTGGCGCGCCCTTCGGGGCGGCGAGCCGCCTAGGAAACTCAGCCGTCAGTTCCTCCTTAGGGCGGTCGCTTTTGCTATCCAGGAACAGGCATTCGGCGGCCTCAGTCCGGCCGTGCGCCAACGGTTGCAGAAACTCGCCGGCGAACTGAAAGCCACGGGCCGTATTACGAGCACCGGAAAGCAATCGCCAATCAAGCCTGGCACGCGACTCATTCGAGAGTGGCAGGGCCGCACGCATGAAGTCACCGTCCTTGAGGAAGGCTTCCAGTGGAACGAGAAGGCCTACCGGAGCCTCTCGGCCATCGCCCGCGCGATTACCGGCACGCGCTGGAATGGACACCTGTTCTTTGGCCTGAAGCCAAGAAGCCGCGCGGCGGCGGCCAATAAGAATGGTGACGAGGACCCTCTGGGCACGGCTGTGACCGGTGCAGTGATCCGTAGGAGCGGGCTAATGACGGACATCACTAAGCGCGCCAAAAAGCGCTGCGCGATCTACACACGCAAGTCTTCGGAGGAAGGGCTAGATCAGGAGTTCAACTCGCTTCAGGCCCAGCGTGAGGCCTGCGAAGCTTTCATCACCAGCCAGAAAAGCGAAGGCTGGCAGGTTTTACCGACATCCTATGACGACGGAGGCTGGTCGGGCGGCACGCTGGATCGGCCAGCCCTACAGCAGCTCTTAGCCGACATCCGCGCATCCAAAGTCGACGTGGTGGTGGTCTACAAGATCGACCGCTTGACCCGCTCGCTGTTCGACTTCGCCAAGATCGTCGAGGTGTTTGATGCGCACAGCGTCTCGTTCGTGTCGGTGACGCAGGCTTTCAACACCACCACCTCGATGGGGCGCCTAACACTTAACGTGCTTTTGTCCTTCGCGCAGTTCGAGCGCGAGGTTACGGGCGAGCGCATTCGCGACAAGATCGCCGCCTCCAAGAAGAAGGGAATGTGGATGGGCGGCTTCGCCCCGCTCGGCTACGACGCTAAAGATCGCAAGCTTGTCATCAACGAGCCTGAGGCCGAAAGCGTCCGCTACATTTTTCGCAGCTATCTTGAGCTGGGCTCAGTCTACAAGCTGAAGGCCGAGTTGGAGGCCAAGGGCATCACTAGCAAGCGGCGGATCCGAGCCAATGGCAATCCGCGCGGCGGGTGCTCGATCGCAGCAGGCGCGCTCTATCAGATGATGCAAAATCCAATCTACACAGGCCGAATTGGCTACCAGGGCGAGGTTTATGAGGGCGAGCACGAGCCGATTGTAGAACCAGAACTATGGGAGGCGGTGCAGCAATCCCTCGCTGCAAAGCGCCAGGAGCGGCGAAGCGGCGCAAATACGAAAGAGCCCAGCTTGCTGGCCGGCCTGATCGTCGACTCAGAAGACAGGCCGCTAACGCCCTCACATGCCGCGAAAGGTGGGAAGCGCTACCGCTACTACGTCTCGCGCAGCCTAATCACGGATCCAGGCAGACCTGCGACTTCCTCATGGCGACTACCGGCCACCGAACTCGAACGCGTGATCCTCAAGCAGATCAGCGAGCTTCTAACGGACCAGAGCAGGATCTGGGCTCTGTTCAAAAAAGCCAAACTCTCCCATCAGGAGGCCGTTACCGGCCTCAAGCGCGGTAACGAACTCGCACTGAACCTGCAAAGACAGCCCAGTGATGTCGTACGCCAACTGCTTTTGCACTTGGTAAAGCAGGTCGTGGTTCATGAAGACCGCATCGCGACGGAGCTCAGGGTAGAGAGCCTCCTGAAACAGCTCGCCAAAAGCGGCGCCAATCAAGCCGGCATTATGATCATGTTGACGACACCCTGCCTATTCCGTCGGCGAGGCAGTGAGATGCGTCTCGTAATCGGAGATCGATATGGCACTGAAGGCAGGCCGGACCACACCCTGATCGCGGCCATTGTCCGGGCGCATGCATGGTGGCAGGAATTATGCGGGGGCAAAGTGTCTTTAAAGAAGCTTGCGGATCGCGAGCGCAGTGACGAGCGCTATGTTGCACGTGTCCTCAAGCTCTCGTTTCTGTCCCCGGACATCACAGCCGCCATACTTGAGGGCCGGCAACCACCAAATCTAACAGCGGACATGCTGATCAAAATGCCAGATTGTCCCTCCTCGTGGGCATTACAGCGCTCTCGGCTTGACTTTATGGTCAGAGCGCCTGCTTCCTAATCCGAGGGTCGCAGGTTCAAATCCTGCCGGGCTCACCACCAAACAACACTTAGCAGATGGACCGGCCGCCCGTTTGGCGGCCGGGGTTACTGTGGGGTGCACAGGCGGTCCAAAGCGGATAGCGCCGAGGATCGTCCCACCCTTCCGGGGGCGATACGCGGTGGCCCACTCGGTGCAAAAGGTGGATTGCAAGTCGCACTGCCTGGACTCACAAGAACGAATCCAGAATATTGCGCGCCATGAGCGAATTTACCAACAATCACTACGTGCCCGAGTGGTACCAGCGCCGCTTCATGCGGCCCGGCCAGGGCAAATACCACTACCTCGACCTCCAGCCGGAGACGCGCGCGAGCGGCCACCACAAGTGGACACGCCGGGCACTGCGGCGCCTGGGTCCAGCCAGCTGTTTCTCGCAGGACGATCTCTACACGATCCGGTGGGGCAAGCTTACCAGCGTAGACATCGAGCGGTTCTTCTTCGGAAGGATCGACGGGAACGGCAACAAGGCGGTAAAGGCGTTCGCGAACTTCGACTATACGCGCGTCTACCAGGAGGCGACGCAGGATCTTCTGGAGTACATGAGCGTTCAGAAGCTGCGCACGCCCAAGGGACTGGGCTGGCTGTCGCAGACGGCGCAGACGAACGACAGAAACCTCGATCTGCTCTTTCTCCAGCAGTACAGGCATCTGTTCGGGGCGACATGGGCCGACTGCGTATGGCAGATCGTCGACGCGTCGACCTCGCCGACCAAGTTCATCGTCAGCGACCATCCCGTCACGGTCTACAACCGGGGATGCTTTCCGCTCTCGACCTGGTGCAAGGGCTTCAACGATCCCGACGTAAGGCTGGTCGCGACGCACACGGTGTTCCCACTTTCTCTAGACAAGGCTCTCATCCTTACGAACCTCTCGTGGGCGAGGGATCCCTACCAGCCTGAGACCCGGATGCACCCGAACCCGCGCCTCTTCCGCACTACAATGTTCAAGATCACGGACATCCAGACCGGCAGGCAGCTGACCGAGCAAGAGGTGCTCGCCATCAACTTTATCATCAAGCGGCGTGCGCACCGTTTCGTCGCTGCGGCGGAAGAAGAGTGGCTACACCCCGAGCGGCGCATGGAGACGGAGCACTGGCGCAAGCTGGGAGGCGGACTGCTCCTCATGCCCGAGCCACGCGAACTGCACATGGGGGGTGAGATCATCGTCGGTTTCGAGACGGCAGGTCGGAGGCGTTCGGCCCTTACGGACATCGCCCCTGGCAGAAAGGCTACAAGGACGAGCGGCGCGAAGAGCGGGAGTGGCGCACGCTCGAACGCTTCAAGGCGGAGTTCGCCCTCATGCACGGCCCCAGGTTCCGCGGCAACTCAATGAACTTCGGCGGCAGGTCGCTCGACGGTAACATGGAGGTACATGCTCGCCACCTCGAGCGAGCGCGCGCCCATCGCAGCAGATCCAAGTAGAGCATGGCTAAGACGATAAAGCTCAATAAGGAATGGGAACTCGGCGAGCGGATCGACGGCGGCGGCTTTGGTCAGGTTTTCGCGGCAAAGTCCGCCGATGGTCTGAGCGCGGTGGCCAAGCTCGTCCCCAAGGCTCCCGGCGCACAGCGTGAGCTCTTGTTCGTGGACCTAGGAGGCGCCCAGAACGTAGTGCCGGTAATCGACAGCGGCGAGACCAAGGACAGTTGGGTTCTGATAATGCCTAGGGCGACAAAGTCCCTTCGCAAACATCTTGATGATACCGGGGGTGCACTCGATGTCCCCGACGTGCTTAGCATTCTCACAGACATCATGACAGCACTCGTCGATCTCGATGGCAAGGTGGTCCACCGAGATCTGAAGCCAGAGAACATTCTGCTGCTCGACGGAAAATGGTGTCTCGCTGACTTCGGCATCTCTCGCTACGCTGAATCGACCACAGCGCCAGACACACAAAAATACGCCTGGACGCCAGCCTATGCTGCTCCGGAACGCTGGCGGGCAGAGCGAGCGACCATCGCGACCGACGTATACGCACTCGGCGTCATTGCGTTCGAGATGGCGGCGGCGGGGCGCCCTTTTATCGGGCCAGAGCCACACGACTATCGCCATCAACACCTGCACGAGGACCCACCGGACCTACCTCAGCTCCCCGCTAGCTTGGCCTCCCTGATCAAGGAGTGCCTTTACAAAGCGCCCGAGGCGCGCCCTCGCCCGGCGAACGTCGCGGCTCGCCTGCCGCAAATTCAGCCAGCCAAAACATCAGCCGGTCTAGAACGTCTCAAAGCGGCGAATCTCGCTGAGGTGCAGCGCAAGGGCGAAGCCGCGCGGCGTGCATCAGAGCTCCGCTCGGAAGTCGACCAAAGGAAGGAGCTTCTCAAGGTCGCCGTAAGCAGCATGAAACAAGTAGGGGTTGCGTTGCTCCAGGCAATATCTACGGCCGCGCCCTCCGCGGAAATTCATCAAGAACGGGACTGGTGGACGTTGTCGTTGAACGGCGCTCAACTGGAGCTTGGCCAAACAAGGCCCGTGGCAATCGATCCTTGGAACTTTGATCCACCGGCGTTCGACGTAATTGCACAGACACATGTGATCCTGAGGATTCCACGCGATAGGTATGAATACGAGGGTAGGAGCCACTCGCTCTGGTATTGCGACGCCAGGGAAGAAGGCTACTATCAGTGGTTTGAGACAGCCTTCATGCTTTCTCCTTTTACGGGCCAAAGCACGCGCATGAAGCCTTTTGCGCAGGAGCCGAACGAGGCGTCAGCCAAGGCACTTTGGAACGGCATAGCCGAATTTCAATTGGCATGGCCCTTCACGCCGATCGACCTTGGCAATCTCGACGAATTCATCGATCGCTGGGCGGATTGGTTCGCCACCGCCGCACAAGGGCAGCTCGTTAGTCCCAGCACCATGCCGGAGCGAAAAGCCGAAGGAAGCTGGAGAAGGAAGTAAACGCTTCATCGATGATCTTTTGACTCTGCACGCGGAGGTTGCTTACACTCTGACCTAGGGGGAAGCGACATGCTGCGCGCCACGGTCCTCAGCGCCGCGCTCTTGATGCTCTGCTGCTGCTCGCGGAGCCCACCGCCCCCTGTCTACGCAACCCGCCGCTTACTCGGGGCCTTGCGCTTGCCCTGAAGATCGCGACAGCGCGGGGCGGCGCTGCGGCAAACGAAGCGCGTGGAGCAGAGCGGGCGGTGCCTCTCCGGCGTGCAACGTGGACGGAACGCGAGCCTAGAGAGATGTGGGCCGACAACGACAACCGCATACCGCGCGACTACTTCATGCCGAAGCCCAGCCCGTGGCGCTGGCTTTGGCTGGCACTGACGTTCTCGGTCCCGGCGGCTTTCTTGATCGCTATCGCAAGAGCGAGTTTCTGAGTTGAGCCATAGGCCCGGCGACGCGGGGAGACAGCCGCGCGGCCGAGACCAATGGTTCGCCTGCAACAGACCTCGAGAAGCCCTAGTCTTCGTCGAGGCAGTAGGCGATCACCTCGTCGGCATCGAGGTCATACCGGAACCCGGCCACAGGGATGTTCCGCCGAATTCGGCTTTAGAGAAAACTTCGCGCCTGAGGTGCCGAACGAGAAAATTCGCCTTCTCTCTTCGGTCCGGTTAGCGCACGAGTCTGCCTGTGACCCCAAAACGGACCCCCCTAGCCGGAGACGGTCTTGCAGGGTTGGTGACCTGCGAGCATGATCTGGCTCCGCCCGTCCACGAAAGGAGTCACGTCCATGAATCCCAACAAGGCTCTTTGGGAGAAGGGCGACTTCACGCGCATCGCCGCAACTATGCGAGAGAGCGGAGAAGCCCTCGTCAGCACTTTGGGCATTACCAAGGAGCTCAAGGTCCTTGATCTTGGGTGCGGTGACGGAACGACCGCGCTGCCGGCTGCGGCGCTTGGAGCGGATGTCCTTGGCGTCGACATCGCGAAAAATCTCGTCGAGGCGGGCAACAGACGCGCGCGCGAGTACGGGCTTTCCAACTGTAGGTTCCAAGAAGGCGATGCCACGAATCTGCATGAGCTTGAGGATGAAGCCTTCGACCTCGTCATCAGCATCTTTGGGGCGATGTTCGCGCCAAAGCCTTCTGACGTGGCCAAGGAGATGGTGCGGGTGACGCGGCCCGGCGGGCGGATCATCATGGGTAATTGGATTCCGAACGACCCGACCCTAGTCGCGCAAATCTTAAAGGTCTGCGCGGCCTACACATCGCCGCCCCCTGAAGGCTTTATCAGCCCCATGACCTGGGGTGTGGAAGACAACGTGATAGAGCGGTTTACTGCGGCGGGGGTCCCCAAGGAAAATATCGCTTTCGCGCGGGATACCTTCACCTTCAACTATCCTGGGCCGCCGTCGGGCTTCGTCGGTGAGTTTCGGGCCTATTACGGGCCGACCATGAATGCCTTTGCAGCAGCGGAGGAGAGCGGCCGCGCAAACGAGCTCCAGGGGAAGCTGGAGGCGCTGTTCGACAGCCAGAACTCGAGCCCGAGCCAGGACGCCGCCCGCATTCCAGCGACTTTCCTGCGCGTCACCGTCGCTCGGGAATGAGGTTCCGCTTAGTCACCGGGCCGGACCTCCACGATGCGTGGGATAGCGTTTGGCGACCCGATCATCCGAAAAATTGCCCAAGCACCGTCTCGGCCGCGGTGCGCTGGCAGCAGGTCAATGAGACATTTCATGAGGGGTGCTATGCCCGCCATTGATAAATCTGATGCGGTTCGACTGAACCAGGGTTGCGCCTGCATTACCCTAGATCGAAAAGCTCTCGGCCAGGCACTTGACTCAGAGTCTGGCGAGCCTGGATTCAGCCAGAGACTTATAGCTGCGCAGTCGCACGCCTTCTCCAACGTGCCCGTTTTCCTCTCGGGCGACGAGCTGGCCAAAATGGAGGAGGTGATACAGGCAATTGAGCAGGTGAGTGAGCTAACACAGTACAGCAATGCAGTTCTGTCATGGGCTCCTGGCATCGCTCGCCGGGATTTCGGTCCAGCCGGAGCGTTGATGGGCTACGATTTTCACCTAGGAGAGACCGGGCCAACTCTTATTGAGATCAACACCAACGCAGGAGGCGCGTTCCTGAACGCGGCACTGGCTCGAGCGCAGGTGGCATGTTGCGGAGAAGCCGTCGAATTCTCCAGTTCTCAATGCAGCTTTGAAGATCTTGCCTTCGAGATGTTCTTAAATGAATGGGCCCGACAGGGAAGAAGCGGGCGCCCGCGAACTATCGCCATTGTCGACGACGTGCCTGAACAGCAGTTTCTCTATCCCGAACTTGTACTAGCGCGACAGGCACTAAAGCAGAGAGGGGCTCACAGCGTCATTGCTGATGCGCCAAGGCTCAGCTACGGGGGCAAGACACTCACCTTTGAAGGAGAAGAGGTCGATCTTGTCTACAACCGTCTTACGGACTTTGCGCTGGAAAGGCCTGAGCATCGAGCACTAAGGCAGGCATACGAGGATGGCTACGTCGTGCTCACCCCGAATCCCCACAATCATGCTCTCTTGGCCGACAAGCGCAATATGTCCGTACTTTCGAATTCAGTGATGTTGGAGAGTTGGGGAGCCGCTGGCGAAAGGCTCGCTCGGTTGCAGGCGGTGCCGCCTACAGTTCTGCTCACCTCTGAAAACGCTGCCGACCTTTGGCAACGGCGCAAGACGCTGTTCTTTAAGCCTAGCAGCGGCCACGGCAGTAAGGCTGTCTACCGCGGCGACAAAATTACCAAGAGGGTCTGGTCAGAGATCTCCAAAGAAAAATATGTGGCGCAGGATCTGATGCGGCCGAGTGAGCGCATCGTCATGGTCGATGGATCGCCTGTGATACGCAAACTGGATGTGAGACTCTACACTTATCAAGCGCGCACGCTGATTGGTGCTGCGCGTATATATCAAGGGCAGACTACCAACCTCTCCACACCCGGAGGAGGATTTGCACCGCTATTCATCGTTTAGCCGCCCGCGGGCCATCGAGCGTCGTCCACGTAGGTCGCGCACAAAAGCCGGTGGTCCAGATTACCATGGCCTCAGGCTGAGTTCGCTCTTCTGACGTCAGCTTTTGGCTAAGCCGACGTGCCGAAGGGCGAGCCCGATTTCCGCTTTTGACCCAAAGGCGACCTCAACACTGCGGTCATAGAAGCTCGTTAGGGGCCAGACCAACCGGTGAGGAGATTGCCAAAGCGGCCCGATGGGTATGGAATGCCCACTATAGAGGGGCATCCAAGGGAGCGTAGTGATGGGCGGTCGGGTTTCGTTTGGGGTCGGCATAGCGCTCGTGATCGGCCTGACAGTTCCAGCGACAGCTCAGGATTCGGGCACGCTTACCGAAGGTGAGGCGGCAAAGCTCTATCCCGACAAGCCGGTCTATTCGCGCTACGCGGGACGGGACTTTCCAACGCGGCCGTTCTTCGGTGATACCCACCTGCACACGTCGTTCTCCATGGACGCAGGTGCCTTCGGCGCGCGTATCGGCCCGCGCGACGCCTATCGCTTTGCTCGCGGGGAACAGCTGACCGCGTCCAGTGGCCAGCCGGTGAAGCTCTCGCGGCCGTTGGACTTCCTCGTCGTGGCCGACCACTCCGACAATATGGGCTTCTTCCCGGACTTGCTGGCGGGCAAGCCGAGCATCCTCGCCGATCCAACCGGCAGGAAATGGTACGAGATGGTCCAGTCGGGAAAGGGCGCAGAGGCCGCTATCGAAATCATTGTCGCGTTCTCGCATAACAAGTTCCCGGAAGACTTGATGTATTTTCCGGGCACATCCGCCTACAAAAATGCGTGGCAGGAGACCATAGACGCGGCCGAGGAGTATAACGACCCCGGCCGCTTCACCGCCTTTATCGGCTACGAGTGGACGTCTAATACCGGCGGCAACAATCTCCACCGCAACGTGATCTTCCGCGACAACGCCGACAAGGCGAGCCAAGTCGAGCCGTTCACCGTCTATCCGCCCTACGGCAGCGACAATCCGGCGGACCTCTGGAAATGGATGAAAGCCTATGAGGACAAGACCGGCGGCAGCGTGCTCGCTATTGCGCATAACGGCAATCTCAGTAACGGCCTAATGTTTCCGACGGTCGAGGCCTCGGAAAGAAGCTCGATAGCGACTACGCCAAGACACGCGCGAAATGGGAACGGCTCTACGAGACCAGCCAAACCAAGGGCACCGGAGAAGCGCATCCCTATCTCTCGCCGAACGACGAGTTCGCGGATTCGAGATCTGGGACAAAGGCAATCTCGACGCAGCGTGCCGAAGGAGAAGAGCATGCTCGAATTCGAGTACTCTCGCGCGGCCTACAAGAACGGGCTGAAGCTTGCGGAGGAGCTCGGCACCAATCCCTACAAGTTCGGCCTAGTCGGCAGCAGCGACGCGCATACCGGTCTCGCCGCCATGGAAGAGGACAATTTCTTCGGCAAGACCACGCCCCAGGAGCCGAGCCCGGAGCGCATGCTGGCGACCTTCGTCGACAACAAGGAAACCGGCGTCAAGATCATGGATTGGGAAGTTGGCGCCTCCGGTTACGCAGCCGTCTGGGCGACGGAGAACACGCGCGAGTCCATTTGGGACGCCATGCAGCGCAAAGAAACGTATGCCACCACCGGTCCGCGCATGATCGTGCGCTTTTTCGGCGGCTGGAACTTCGCGCCGAGCGACGCAGAAGACCGCTTGCCGGCGCATACCGGCTATTCCAAGGGCGTGCCCATGGGCGGCGATCTCGGCCCGGCACCCGAAGGCAAGGCGCCGACCTTCCTGCTGGCCGCGCTCAAGGATCCGATTGGCGCCAATCTCGACCGCTATCAGATCGTCAAGGGCTGGCTCGATGCGGACAGCAAGTTGCACGAGAAGGTCTACGATGTGGTTTGGTCCGGCGACCGCAAACCGGGCGAAGACGGCAAGGTGCCTGCGGTCGGCAACACCGTGGACGTGGAGAACGCGACCTGGACCAACACGATCGGCGCGCCAGAGCTGATCACGGTCTGGACGGATCCAGACTTCGACCCCTCCGAGCCCGCGTTCTATTACGGTCGCGTGCTGGAGATCCCGAAGCCGCGCTGGACGGCCTACGATGCCAAGTTCTACGGAACCAAGCCGCTGCCGGGCACGACCATGACGCTGCAGGACCGCGCCTACACCTCGCCCATCTGGTACACCCCGAAAGGATGACAGAGCACCGGGCATTGCAATGACTTTGCTCACAAAGCTTGCTCGGGAGCCGCTGGTTCACTTCGTTCTGATCGGCGCAGCGGTGTTCGGCTTCTATGCGCTCATGGCTGGCGGCGGTCAGGAAGAAGTACGCAATAGGATTGTCGTCACCGGGGGGCGGGTTGAGCAACTGGCGCAGGTCTTTGAAAGGACCTGGCAGCGCCAGCCCACGCCCGAGGAGTTGCGCGGGCTGATCGATGCCTTCGTTAAGGAGGAGGTCTATTACCGAGAAGCGCTCAAGCTTGGGCTCGACCGTGACGACACGCTGATCCGACGGCGCATGCAACAGAAGTTGGAATTCCTAACCGAGCCGAGCGACGAAGCATTGCGCGCCGACGATGCCGCGCTGCAGGCCTATCTCGATGCAAACAAAGCGGCGTTCCGCGTTGGGCCGAAGATCGCCTTCGACCAAGTGTTCCTCAATCCCGACAAGCCGGGCGAGGCGGCGCTCGTGCGGGCCAGGCAGACTCTTGAGGTCCTGAAGGCGGTGGAGCCGGACGATGTGCCTGCGGATGTCGGGGATCCGACGCTGCTGCCGCGCTCGACGCCACTCTCGCCGCTCGGGGACATTGCCCGCAGTTTCGGCGAGACCTTCGCGGCAAACCTCACCGATCTTCCGGAGAATGAGTGGTCAGGACCGGTCAAGTCGCCTTATGGCGTGCATCTCGTGCGCGTTACCAAGCGAGTTGACGGCTATGACCCGGAGCTTGCCGAAATTCGCGACGCCGTGGCGCAAAAGTGGCGAACGGAGAAGCGTGACGTGTTCCAGGTGCAAACCTACGATCAGCTGCTCGCCAGATACGATGTCGTTTTGCCTGACGCGCTCGAACCTAAGGCCGCGCCGTGATCCGCGCTCTCTACATCTTCGCGTTCTTGCTCCTGCTCCAAGGGGCCGGCCTGGCCCATGAGTTGCGACCGGGATTCCTGGAGATAAGGCAAAGCGGTGCCGAGACCTACGACGTGCGCTTCAAGGTACCCGCCCGGGGCGACATGCGCCTCGGTCTCTACGTGCGCCTCCCGGATGGGTGCACGAACGAAGCAGCTCCGCACACGGAGCACGTCGCAGCGCGTTCTTGGAGTATCTTTCGATCGCATGTTACGGTGGTCTCGCCGGACACCAGATTTCGATTGACGGGCTCTCCGGGACGTTCACCGATGTGATCGTGAGGGTCGAAACGACAAACGGTGCCGTCCAAGCGGCCCGGCTCACGCCCGACCAACCCACTCTCACCGTCGCCGCCGCGCCGACCTGGCTCGATACGGCGCGCACGTATTTCCTGCTCGGCGTTGAGCATATCCTACTTGGTATCGATCATCTGCTGTTCGTGCTGGCGCTTCTGCTGCTCGTCCGCAACAGATGGATGCTGGTGAAGGTCATCACCGCGTTTACCGTAGCGCATAGCATTACGCTGGCCGTTGCCGCGCTCGGTTGGGCACAAATTCCGCAAGCGCCCGTAGAGGCGGTGATCGCGCTCAGCATCATGTTTGTAGCAGCTGAGGCCCTCCGCCAGAAACGCGACGAAAGCGACCTCACTCGCAATGCGCCGTGGATCATCGCCTTCGCCTTCGGCCTGCTGCATGGCTTGGGCTTTGGCGGCGCACTGAAAGAGATCGGTCTGCCGCAGTCCGACGTGCCACTCGCTTTGCTAACCTTCAATCTCGGTGTCGAGGCTGGCCAGCTTGGGTTCGTTTTCGCTGTGCTAGGGCTGAAGGCAATCGTCGACCGCCTGATTGAGCTGAAATTACCCTGGGCGCGCACAGCCACTGGCTACGGCATCGGCTCGCTGGCCGCCGTGTGGTTCGTCCAGCGCCTGGCAATCATGCTTTGAACGCTCTTATCCGCTCCTGGCACTCAGCGGACGTGCCGAAAGGGCGAACCCGACTTTCGCTTCTGACCCTAAGCGGACTAAAAAATCTGTTTTAGGCAGGCTGATCGAACGTCGGCGATACGCCGCCTTGGCGAACCAACTCAATTTGGCGCTACCGATGATACGGAGGCGCGCGCGGGCCCGCGGCGTGGCTTGATGCTGATAGTTCCGAATCGACTTCCACTACCAACCAGTCGTCGAAAGGATACTTTAACAATGAGATGTATCTGGGCCGCATTGGTGTCACGCGCTATTTCACACTCGGGGATTAAACCGTACGCCAGGGGGGCTGGCGCCAGGTCCCCCGGTAAAGCCGCGCGGGCTTTTGCTCCGCAATTCGCGGGCAAGGGCTTTTCGCTCACTCATGTTTAACTCTAGCTGCGGTTGCTTCTTGCGAAAGCTGAGCACCAGTGGGGTAGCTATCTCGCCAAAGTGGCCCCCGCACCGCCACCTAGGGAGAACCGATAAGCCCCGGCCTCCTTCGAGTCTGGGGCTTATTATTTGCCCAACAACTCAGGCAGTTTCGCAATGTTCGCCGCAACCCTTCGGCCTTCCTCCCAGGTCAGCACGTTGGCAACCTCGGCGTTCTTCTCATCGTCCCGGCAGTAGACATAACAAAGGGTGCGGCCTCGAGAGTCCCGCACCCGATACCCGCCCTCGGTCTTCTCGGCAGACCAAGGGGCCTTCAGTCTTCTCATGGGAGCCTTCCCTCTTGGCTCCCCCCGCTGTCGAAGCGTAACATCCCGCAAGGCGACAAAGGAGTCCTTCAGTGAGGGCCATCCTTCTGTTTTTGGTCTTGCTAGGTTTGCTGGTCTGGTATTTGGCCGATCGCCATGACTGCTACTGGCATGGATTGGACCAGTGGACACCTTGGGCCCGGTGTGTGGTTGGATTGAGCCACTTTTAGGGATCCTGACCTCGCCAAGACGGTGCAAACAGCCCCCCACACTCGAATCATTGTAAGATCTCTACAAGTTTTTGTAGCCAGCAAATGGGAACAGAGCGTTCTGAAAATGAGCGACGATCCTGATCAGCTTGTGAAGCGGTCGCATACCCCTGAGCAGTGTCGCGTTGAGGCGGCAGAGTGCCGCCGCCGAGCTAATTCGACTTTTGATCGGAGAGAGCGGGCGCGATGGGCTGATCGAGCTAATCTTTGGGAAAAGTTTGCCGCAGAGTTGGATGGCGAGGAGCAGCGCGCCAAGCAATGAAGGGGGCGGTAGCGCCAATGGAACCCCATCACAGGCTCGAAGTTTTTCTACCAAGGCTCCGGGAGGAACTCATTAGGATAGGGATGCCAGAGCCGCTGGCGATCTTTCAGTGCGATGCGATCTCGCTAGGAACAAGGCCGTCCGCAATCTTGAGCGTAAAAGAATATCAGGAAGCGTGGATCGTTGCGCATGCAATGACAACGATACTGACCAACGACGAAGATGATTCAAAAGCTTCAGCTTGGTTCACCGCACTATCGCATCGAATCCTTGACTTTGAAGATGCTCACGAGGCCAGCCATGGGTGGTTTCCGCTGAATCCAGGCGGTCCAGAATGGACGGATGGTCCTAAAGGTTCCGCGTAGGTGACTGACGCCCATATTCAGCGCGCTATCTCCTTGGGGACGGTGCACTGTCATGCTGGCTGGCGATACAAGCCTCGAACGAGAAACGGCCCCAAGGCACTGGTTGAGGCCGTTTCCCAATTTGCCGTCTACGCAAATGGAGGACGGAAGACGGCACCCGCTGCTGGCACCTATCAGCGTGCGCTTCAATCCTTGCTAAATTGTTAGACGCGCAAAAAAGGGCGCTGATCACGTTCTGTCTCACCGGCCCCAGTTGTTATGCGATCCAGCCTAGTTCACGCGCCTTCGACAAAGCAGCGCGAACGGCTTGGGCTCGAAACGCAGCTGCTGATGGGCTCGTGACGCTGGCTGGTAGCCAGCTGTCGGTCATGATGAGGTGAGGCGCTTCGGGGTCTTTCTGATACGTCACGGCACAGTCTGTGCCCGGCCTCGTGATGACGATGCTTTTCCCCTTAACCTCTACGGAGAGGGCATCCATAAGCCATCTTACCACTCTACGGTTTCTAGGAAGCTATTATGAAGGCCCTTGAACCGAGTAATTTTTGGGGAAGGCTGGCTTCGTGCACTGGAGCTTCCTCTTGGCAATCCGCTAGGCTAAAGTTCCTCATCGGGGTACTTGCGTAGCCCCGTGTCATGTGTGTTTGAAACCCCACTTTGGCCCCGCCAACTGCGGGGCCTCTTCTTGCGTCGAATGCCAAGGGTCCAACCGTATAACTGTCCATTCTGCCAGCGGGAAATGCTCTTCGAGGAACCGAAGAACTGCTATCGCTGCCCGGATTGTGAGACGATTGTCGAGCTTGGAGACAGGCCGGCAGGGAACGAAGCCGAGGATACTGAGTGAAAGCCGAGGCCGCCGAAC
Source organism: Methyloceanibacter marginalis (assembly GCF_001723295.1). Lineage (GTDB taxonomy): Bacteria > Pseudomonadota > Alphaproteobacteria > Rhizobiales > Methyloligellaceae > Methyloceanibacter > Methyloceanibacter marginalis. The sequence goes on along the minus strand of NZ_LPWD01000423.1, from coordinate 18,573 downwards.
TGGCTCGGGACTCGGCCTCTCAGCTCGGCCAGGGAGGTGAGCCCCGGCTGCCGTCTGAGGTTTGTGAAACAGCCCGGCTCCTGGCCGCTTTGAACCTTTCGGGAATAGCCGATCCTCCGAAGACGCATGGCTAGTCGTCGGCTATTATTTCTAGGCGTCCAATACGCGAGGGCGCGATTTTTGAGCTTGGTGCAATAAGGACTTTGGCGTCGCTAACCGAGCGTAAACGCCTTTCTGGTAGCAGAAGCTGATGCGCATCGCCCTGGTTGAACCAAGCCGGACCAACCGGACGATCGTGTCGCGTCTTCTGCAGGAGGGCGGCCACGAGGTGCGCTCCTTCGAGGATGGGCCGGAGGCACTCGAGGCGCTCGCCTCGGATGCGACGCTGAATGCTGTGATCACCGGCTCGGAACTCAAGTCGATTTCTGGCTTGGAACTCGTCTGGGAGGCGCGGCTCTTGAGCGGCCCGCGACGCTTCCTCCACATACTTTTCATGTCATCACTGAAGGACGAAGCCGCGGTATCCGAGGCACTGGATTCCGGCGCCGACGACTTTATCGCAAAGCCGCCGTCCCCCCGCGAGCTGCGGTCCAGACTGCGAGCCGCTGAGAGAATGGCGAACCTACAGAGCGAGCTTATGGAGCTTGCGTTCACCGATCCTCTGACCGGGGTTCTCAATCGCCGGGGCTTCTTCGAGGCGGTGACGCCGATCGTAAGCGATGCATCTGTCGCGTTCAGCGCCATGCTTCTAGACTTGGACTTCCTAAAGGAGATCAACGATCTCTACGGGCACGACACCGGCGATGTCGCCATTCGGACGCTCGCTGGGGTGCTCCGGGAAAAGGCCGGTGGCGTTGCGGGCCGGATGGGTGGAGACGAGTTTGCGCTACTGCTGCCAGCGCACTGCCTCAAAGATGCGGCCGACCTCGGAGAGGCAATCCGAAGGCAGTTCTCGGCGGCTCGCTTGAGGACACGGGACGGAAGCGTCTCGCTATCTTGCAGCATCGGAGTTGCCGAGCTTACCGCTGGGAAGGGATTGGATCATCTACTCGCACAGGCAGATTTGGCCCTCTATCACGCCAAAGAGGGCGGTCGAGATAAGGTGTCGACGCCTCCGTCTCACGAGTGGATCCGCGGCAACGCTCGCGCCAGGAACCGCGTGGCCCGGAGCAGCAAGCGCCCGAACCGCCCCCCGCTAGACGGCGATACCGGCGTGTCGCCTCAGCGAGTTTAGCAACTGTTCGACAGATACAGGTTTGGTGAGAAAGTCCGCGGCCTGACCCCGACCGAGTAGCTCTCGTTCGACCGGGGCTCGATCTCGGGCGTCGGTTATCTTCCCCGTGCAGACAATGACTGGGATGCCCTTCGTCGCGGGAGTACTCTTGATGCGACTCAAGAGGTAGTGGCCGTCGCCGCCGGCCATGTAGTAATCGGTGACAATCGCATCGGGTTTGATTTTCAAAGCCAGCCAGAAGCCCTGTATGCCACTCGAGGCGGTCACGACGTCAAGGCCGGACTTCTGTAGCCGGGAAGTTAGCTCCTTAAGGACTATGGCGTCGTCGTCGACCAGCAAAACGTTCGGCCGCGCCGCCTCTGCTTTTTTGTCGATCTGCGCATCCGAGACGTCGGCCGCAGCGAAGATCCGCTGCATGATCGGCTCGAGTTCATCCCAAAGCTGCCCGCCCTTCTGGACGTAGGTGGCACCGAGTTCTTTGCATCGCTGCTTGGTCGCTTCACCGGAATCGGCAGTCAGGATCACGACCGGCAGTGGCTGGAATTTCGCGTCCGTAAGCCGCTCGCACACGCGGAAGCCTTCCACATCAGGTAGATGGAGATCCAGTATTAGAAGGTCTGGCTCCAGCTTTGACGCCTGTAGCAAGGCGCGCAGTCCGTCAGTGGCTGTCTCAACGCGAAGTCCAGCTTCCTTGCAGCGGGCGGAGAGATACTCCCGGATGACGGGGTCGTCGTCCGCCACCAGAACGGTTTTGCCTTCAAACGCCAGCTGGGGTGATGCGGCTGAAGCAGGCATATCAAGCATAGCCTTGCTACGAATAGTGAGAGCTAAAGGCACTCTAGAGATGGAGCGGTAGCGAAGTCTTAACGGGCTCCAGCAAACCCTACACGCCCGGTGGTTTGTTCTCGCGCAGGATCGTCCGTACCCTCTGCTCTGTGCTTCCTTTGGACGAAACCCCGGATTCCTTAAGCAACGCATCAACCATTTCTAGGTCGTAGGCTAGCTCCATCCATCGCTTCGCTAGCCGCTCAAAGTGCCCTCTGCCGAACAATCCAAGCACCCCTGGCTGTGGTTCATTGGTTTGTGGCTCGCCGGCGCGCTCGCCCTTGCTGCCGTCTCCTACGCCATCCGCCTCCTCATCTTCGGCTTTAGCTAGCCATCGCCCACCACCAAAATCGTCGCCTACTCGAATTCCGCTGATGGCACTTGCCGGACGTGCCCTAGGGCGAGCCTGACTTCCGCTTGCGATGTCCGATCTGCTCGCAGAAAGCGGAGCTTCAGGCGATCCAACCGAGAGTTCTAGCCTTGGCGCTCGCCACTCTCCAAGCTTCGATTAGAAACTCTGACACCTTCATTGCGATGCGGGGATCGTCCTTGTCCGGAATCTGCCTGGCAAGTAGCTGAGGCGAGGCACCGGCCTTGTAATATGTCACGGAGTAAGATCCGGGTAGGCTAACGAGAATCTCGTCATCGATAACCTGCGCCCGCAACTCGGGTTTGAACTTCTTTGTGTTCAAGCTGGGCATCCAATAGCGACACAAAGCATTGCAACATTCTTCATAAGCTTCACGCGTCAGAGGAGAAATTTGTCGTCCCCTCGCGATCGCATAGCAGGGTCTGCAAAGGCAAATCGACGTCGACGTTTTCTGGTGCGATACCCTCTTGGCGGGCAAGGCGCGCCAGCAACTCAATAACCTCGGCCAATGAATCAGCCTTTTCCTGCCTCAGCAGGAACTGGGCTGCGTCACCTGGCGCACGCTGAACCCATGCCACAACCAGCATGCCCGGTTCGCCGTCCGTAATTTGAGCTCTGATGTGGGGATACGTCCGAGCCGACACTGTCGCAAACTCCTGAAAAAAGACCCGGTGTTACCCGGGTCTTTTCGAAGATTAAGCTTTAGGAAGTGGCTTCCTGCGCCCGTTTGTCGACGGTCTGCGCAACCGGCTTGTAGGCATTGCGAGCGACCGCAACGTACATCTGGCCGATCTTCGACATTTCCGCGATGTAGGTATCGTATGCCGTCTTAGCGAACTGAGCCTGAATTTCGACAGCCTGCTCAATCGACTTGGCGCCCATGAGCTTTTCGAAGGTGCGGGTGCCGTCCTCAAGCGCCTTCTTTTGGTAGTCGGCAACCTTCGTAGCGATTGCCTGCAAGCCCTGATTCACATCACCGAATGAACGGATGGCGGCATCAAAGCCATTCTTGCCCGCCCTATGAAACTCCTCACCAAATTTCTGAAACTGCTCGACCATGTAATGTAGTCCTCCTTCAATGAATACCGCTTTGAGCGGTCGTTTGGCGGTCTGCATATGGTGCGATGCACAATCGTGGTCAAGCAGAATTGGTGCAGCGCAGCATGACCTCAGGAGGTGAGTGAACGAAAAATGGGCAAAAAAGGAGCTATTGCGTGCGTTTTGGACAAAATGACGCAGCCCGCGTGGCGCCAAAAGGGCCGCGAGGCGAGGCGCTGCTCAGAAACTGCCCCACTCGTAACGAAGCCTCGCGAAGAGGTCCCACGCGCCAGCGTAGCAAATTGCAAGTCCGGCGGGCAGTCCGCACTTGGCACGGAGCAGACATGTCCGACCTGGACTTGAGTTCTAATCAAGTGTTGAAGCGAACGCGCGGACCCGTTTACAGCCGCGCTCTTTGGCTTTTTCCGTTGCGGCGTCCCATGCCAGGGTGCCAGCGGAGTTAGATGGCGCTAGCTTCCAAGCTGAAGATAGAACACGAGCGCTTGTGCCGCCGCTGCGCCAGCGGCGAAAATTGCGGCAAAGGCATTGAACAGCGACTGCCGTTGGAGCGCAGCAGGAATGGAGTCAGGTCCGCGCAGAGTGAACAAGGACAGAGGACGAAAGCGGACGCCTGCACCCGCGAGCCAAAAGCCGCCGGACAGCAACGCAGAGAAAACCCCTGCGATTTGAATGTTTTCTATCACTCCAGTGCCCTCAGGAAGCCGCTTATCGCAGACGAAAGAGCGGAATGGCTAAACGACTACATCCTATCTCACCCAGGGGAAGAACGGACAAGCCTGGTGCGTAGATCCGTTGGTCAGTTCTTGGCAGCCGAGGCCGCAGCCTACGAGGAAGGCCGCCGCGCAGCCTGTACCGGGTAGGGGACGGCTCCCTACGCGCGGGCTTCCCAACCAAGCCCACCACGATTCTGGATTGCACCTCTAGATTTCTGTCGTTGATAGAGCAGGTGGATCCATCTTCCCGGGGTGGTCCGAACTTAGCAGACATCGATTTCGACGCTGAGGATGTCTGTTGCTGGCACCAAGCAGACTCAGCGCACCCCCTAGCGCGCCACGTACATGTGACCGATCGATCGAAGATGGCGCGGCGGTACCTAACCGGACCGCCGAATTGGCGAACGGAGAATTTGGGACTTGGAGGGTGCTACGATTCTCCGAAACTCGCTCTCTGTGGTCCTTCCACCCGACTTTGGCGTGGCTAACCTGCGGAACTTCCGTTACTATTCCGGAGACCAGAATTTCTCTGCAAAAACAGATGACTAGCTGGCGGAGAGGGAGGGATTCGAACCCTCGGAACGCTTACGCGCTCAACGGTTTTCGAGTTCTGCGGTACTCATCCTAGTGCCTACCGCGCCGTGGCTAACTGTACGCTCCAGTTCCGTATTTCCGGTTTGAGCGTCCATCCGTTCATGCCTGATGCTGCGCCGTGCCAATTCGTTCGTTTGCAATTGCGTTTGCAATTCTCCGACCGGCAGAAATGTCAGCTTCCGAACTCTCTTCGGACCTCCGAGACCCATCAGCCATGTCCGCTTATGACCCAAAGCGGCAATTTTAGCTGACTGGGCCGCGGTTACTCAGGGCCCTTTGCGCGAGTTCTGCTTCCACCCTATGGGCCGCCTGTACGAGCGCATCGGTCGAGGACGCAATATCGGCATCGCTTTGATGGACCGCAGCGAGAAACTGCCGGCTGTGATCCTCGAGATCGTCGAAGCCCAAAAGACCCGCGACCCCCGCCAAACGGTGCGCGCTTTCGGCGCGTTCGGGCGTTCCAGCCTCGATGGCCGACAGACATGTGCCTAATTCGTCCCGGAATCGATTCAGGGCGGCGTCGCACTTTTCCTGGCCGAGGACAGCTCTCAAACCCTGCAATTTCTTGTGATCGAGAACCAGTTTCATGCGTGAGAGGGCCTTTCTTGGCCGACACCCTAAGGCCTCAACAATAAACGGAAATTAAAGGTTCGGAACTCGCGCATGGCGTGTATCGACCAAAATGCGGTGCCCCAGGCTGTGCTGGTTTAACGCTAAATAACTGACCCACATGCAAAATTATCCCAACAACCTAGAGGTGATTTACCCAAACTTATTGCCGACCCTCTACGGTCCCCAGCAACCGAAACGCGCAGAAGAGCCGGTCCTTGTGAAATGACAACCGCGACAGCCACGCAGATCAAGAACGTGGGCAGCCCTACCGTGGCCCGCCGAATCTTGGTCGCCGAAGACAGCCCCACCACGCACGAGATCCTGAAACTTCTGCTCAGTCAGCGGGGGCATGAGGTCGATATTGCCACCGACGGGCAGCAGGCGCTCGAAGCACTGCGGGGCAATCGCTACGACGTGGCACTGCTCGATTTTCATCTGCCGAAGATGGACGGCCTTCAGGTGGCGACCACGATCCGGCATGAGGCCGGCGACCGGCCCGTTCCAAAATTGATCGCCATTACCTTGGATACCGAAGGCCTGTTGGCGCATCCGGAAGGGTGTCACAACTTCGATCACGTCCTGCCGAAGCCGCTCGACATTTACGAAGTCGCTAGCGTCGTCGAGGAACAGGCGGACATCGCCGACATCGAGGCCGAGGAGTCGGTTTCCACAGCGTCGGCGAAGGTTTCGGTCGTGACGCCAAGACCGCGCTCTCCGTTCGAGGATCTCGGCCACAACTTTCTTACTTGGCCGGGTGACATCGAAGATGGACGGCTATCGGCGCGCGCCATGCAGGCCAGCCTTGGCGATCCCCGATTTGACGGGATATTGATCAAGGAAACGGTCTCCGTGGAAGAGCTCGGCGCGATTTGGCGCACCAAGGCGCTCTATGTGCTGCCGATCGTCGACCTGACTGGGCATCTCGGGCGCATCGCCGACATCGACGCCTCGAAGCTGACCGCGCGCGACACAGCATACCTCGACCAGGCGTTGAGCGACGTCCATGACCGAAGGACCAGACTGCACCGCGACTTGCGGTTCAGCGAAGATCTCGGAGAGCAGCTGATCGGCCGTATGTTCGTGACCGGCCGGTCTCTGAACCCAAGCTACGACCCTCACTCCAAGTGGCTCGTCTCCTATAACGTGGCGCTCGGCGCCGCCACGACTGCACGGGAAGCCGAAGCGTTGTGCGAGCGTGGCCTGCTGCGGCGCGAGTTCTTCGACCGCTTTCATGTCTGCCCGCGCTGCGACTCACTCCGGCTTCATGTCCGGGAGGAGTGTCGCCAATGCCATTCCGCAGACCTCGAGGAAGAGCAATATCTGCATCACTTTCGCTGCGCGTATCAGGGACCTGAGACGCAGTTCCGCCGCGGCGATCGACTGGTGTGCCCCAAATGCCGTTACGAGCTGACTCATTTCGGCTTCGACTATGACCGCCCGGGCTCGATGGTGGTGTGCGATGCCTGCGGACACGCCGCGTCGGAGCCGGCCGTCGGATTCATGTGTGTCGATTGCGGCGGTCACGTCGATTCGGACGCCGCGGCGCCCCGCGACGTTTACGCCTATCACCTGACCGATCACGGCGTCGGGTTCGCGGAGCATGGACAATCCCTCATGGGTTCGGCCAGCCAGGCCGTGCGCTTTGCGGAGTTGCCTCTCGAACTCGTTGTCGCGCTGAATGCCGCCGCCAAGAAGTTCAACGAAACACACGAGCCGTTCACCCTCATCAATATCGTCTACCGCAATGAACGGGAGGTCGTGGCGCAGCATGGCGCCCGGGCCTCGTCAAGGCGCGCGACCTGTTCATCGAGAATTTGCGTTCATCGTTGAGCGGCGAGACGGATCTGGTGGTCAAAGGCCAGTCCCACGACTCGCGCTGGTGGGAGGAAGCAAGCCGAATCAGGCCAAGGCGGATTTCGATCTGCTCCTGGTGCAGGCGGAGAATACTCTACGTCACGATATTGGCGCATCCTTCCAGCCTTCGGCCCGGAGGATTTCGCCTAATGTTTCAAATGATCTCCGACGGCTTGACTTATTTGACGTCGCAAAGCGGCGAGAGCCTTTTGCGGCTGTTTTGGTTCGTCGCCATCTTCGAATTCCCCCGCTACACGCTCAGCTTCTTCTCGGTGGTCGTGCTTGCCTTCCAAGCGGCACCTCGCGAGGCGCCCTACCGGGGCAAGGTCTCGATCCTCATTGCTGGGCACAACGAAGAGGACTCCATCGAGCGGTGTGTCCGGTCACTGTATGAGCAGAGCCGGGCACCGGACGAGATCATCGTGGTTAGTGATGGGTCCACCGACCGCATGCCTGAGAAGCTCCGCGAACTGCAGGACGCCGGACTCATCAAAGAGGGGCATTGTACGCAGGTACGGTCAGGCAAGTCCGCCGGCGTGAATCTCGCTTTGGCCCGCGCCACCGGCGATATCGTCATTGTCGTGGACTGCGATTGCACCTTCGACCGGCATGCACTGAAATATATCCTCGAGCCCTTTGTGGACCCGCGCGTGGGTGCCGTGGCGGGCAACATCGTGGTTCGCAATGCGACGCACAATCTGATCACCGCCTTTCAGGCGATCGAGTATCTGATCACGATCTCGCAGGGCAAGCAGGCGTCGGACCTGACCGACCAGGTGAGCTGTATCTCCGGCGCCTTCGGCGCCTTTCGGATCAAGGCTATGCGCGGCGTCGGCGGTCTCGATGCCGGGGGCGGAGAGGATCTGGACGTCACGCTGTCATTGCGAAAGGCTGGATGGAAGACGGTCTTCGCCTCGGACTCCATTTGCTACACCGATGTTCCGGAGCAACTCGGGGTCTTGGTGCGCCAGCGCTTTCGCTGGGAACGCGATGCGGTGCATCTCCGCTACCGCAAGCACCGCGAGTTGATGAATCCGTTCAGTCCGAGATTCAGCATCCGTGAACTCACGCACGAGCTCGACTTTCTACTCTTCAATCTTGCTCCGCCGCGATCTTTCCGTTCTACATCATTTGGCTGATCGTAACATTTGGCGAGCTCGGCATCATCATTCTGCTGGCGGCGCAGGTCGGGATGATGCTGCTCGAGTTCTTGGTGTTCTGCATGGCGGCATTGGTGACGCCAAGGGTCAACACCCTGGGCCTGCTTCCCTACGTGCCAGGTTTCAGTTTGTTCAATGGCTTCGTGATGCGCTTCGTCCGTCTCGGCGCCTATCTCGAGGAATGGATTTTCCGGGCGTCTTATCGCGACACGTACGTGCCGCAAAAAGTGCATCGTGCGCGGAGGTAATCAATGAGACCGCTAAAGCAGCGTTTGCGTCCGGACAATCTTCCCAACGAGCAGCGCGTCATGCGCGGCAAGACGGGGCGAACGATCTATCTCCTGCTGCTGTTTGTGTTTGGCCTTGCCGTCGTCAACTATCTGTTCGGCGACTACATCCTGTTGCAGGCAGACGGGCTCGTGCTGCGCGACCAGAATGTCATCGCGACACCTTATGTGGCGCGCGTTGAGAGCGTGGATATCACCGAGGGGCAAGCGGTTAAGGTGGGCGACGCCCTGCTGAAGCTCCAGTCCACCGAAATCCTGGAACGTCTCGCCGACCTGTCGACCAAGCGCGCCGATCTCATGGCTAAGGCGACCGACTTCAAGATTCGCGCCGAAAGCGTGACCCAATTGCTGCCGCTTGCGGAGCGTCGTGCCGATGAGGCCGTGAACACCATTAAACAGTTCGACGACCTTGCTGCGGCGAGGCTGGTCACCTCCGCACGCTATCAGGAAGCTTTGAAAGTCAGCTACGAGGCGAATCGCGACCGCGTGAATCTCAAGACTCAGCGGAATGTGCTCCAGGAAGAATTGAAGTCTCTCGACGACGCGCTCGAAGACGCTCACGACGCGATCTCGAAGGTCGAGGCGCTCTACGCGGAAGGAACCGTGCTGTCTCCCGTCAGCGGCTCGATCGGGGCCAGCATCCCGTCGGTCGGCAATGTCTATCGTCCGGGCGAGCCGATCCTCTCGATCTATTACGGGGAGCCCTACATTCTCGTCTATCTGCCGCGACGCTATCTATTTCCAATCTCAGTCGGGATGACGGTCAGCATTACGGACGGCCGGGACTCAACCGAAGGTGTGGTCGACGAGATCCTGCCGGTGACCGATACGCTACCGAAGGAGTTCCAAAACACGTTCAAGCCCTCCGACAGGAGTCAGCTCGCCAAGATCAAAATCGATGACTCTGGTGAGTTTCCATTGAACCAAAAAGTCAGCGTGTCGCGCTTTCCCCCTGTCCTAGAGATGTTGAATGTCCGAAGCCTTTTGGGCCTTGGATCCGACGACTAGCGACGCACTCCTACTAAGGACCAAACATGCTAACGAAGCGCGGCGTCATCTGGTCGGCTGAGTCGGATTCCACGACACATAGCGAACTGGGTTCGCTCATTCTGCTCTTCACAAGTGCAGCGGCGAGTGGAGTGCTCACCTATATTGCTGTTGCGCTAGCCGGTGGCGAGGATCGCGTTGCCACCATCTGGCTGATGAATGCTTTCGTCGTCGCCTGCTGTTGCGTTGCGATGAATCGGCGTGGGCGTCTATCGCGCTGGCGGCCGGTGTCGGAAGTTTCGTGGCGAACCTTTGGCTCCACGAGTCCTGGCCCATCGGACTTTCGCTGGCTGCTGCGAATGTTCTCGAAATCGTCGTCTTTTCTTATGTGTTCAGGCGCTTGGCTGGACCGCGTGCCGACGTCACCAAGACGCGTCCCCTATTGTTGTTCCTGGGACTTGCGGTTGCGGTACCCGTTCTGTCCGGGCTGTTCGCCGCCATCGCGTTGAGCGGCATCCAGGGCGCTGCATTCTACAGCGTGTTCTGGCAGTGGTACTCGGCGGATGCGCTTGGCTTGATTATTTTTGCGCCGGCATTGCTTGCGGTTAACTGGGGTGTCCTTGGCCATCTTGCTGAGGCCAAGTCGCGTGAGGTGTCGCTGCTGCTGATTCCAGGTCTTTGCCTGGTAGTGCTCTTCGTCTTTAGCCAGAGCAGCTATCCGTTCCTTTTCATGGTCTCGCCGGCGCTGATCTTCATCGCGTTCCGGCTCGGTGTGGGTGGCGCGGCACTCGGCATGTTGCTTACCGCCATTATCGCTCTCGCCCTTGGCTTTTCGGGCTACGGTCCCACGCAGCTCGTCCAGGGGAGCGACTCGCAACGCCTGTTCGTGCTTCAACTTTTTCTCGCTTTTACGGCTCTGACGACTTTGCCGGTGGCCGCAGCTTTATCCCAGAACTCTCAAATCCGCGGAGGGCTGCGAGCGGCCTATCGCGAAAGCAAGGCGGCGCGGGAGGCCCGCGGTAGAAACGTCGAGATCCATGAGGAACTGCACAAGGAAGGCGTGACGCAAGCGTTTGCCGGCGCCGAACGCGCGGCCACGCGCCTCCCAGTACTCGCTCGACTGTGCGCCCTCTTCACCATCATGCTCGGCATACTTGTCCTGATTGGATGGTCGCTGGGTATTGGACCGTTGAAAAGCGTCCTATCCGGGCTCGAGACGATGAAGCCGATTACCGCTGTCGGGTTCGTTCTGAGCGGTTGCCTACTCTATTTGCGCGCCACACCGCGTCACGATGGACGCACTACAGCGGAACAGAATGCGTTGGGCGCGACGATCCTCGTGATCGGATGTGTCACGCTGATCAAATATTGGCTAGGCATAGACCTTGTGATCGGAAAGTCTCTGATCGGAGCAGGTTGGGCCCTCGACGCGACCAGACCAATGTCGGTGCCGAGCGCCGTCGAATTGATTCTGTTTGCCGTTGCCATGCGGCTGCCGCGGCGAACCCGCGGCAGCGATCTCGCCTTTGTGGCAACCACGATGGCCGGAATGCTTATCGCGCTGCTCGTCTTCGCGGGATATTTGTATAATTTGCCGCTCCTCTACGAGCCGCTTCCGGCCAGTTCAATCGCGCTGCACACCGCGATTGCCAGCTTCATCCTCTTTGTCGGCGCCGCCCTCACGCGGCCCAAGACCGGTTGGGTGAGCTTGCTCGCGCCCGGGTCCGTCACCGCATCCTTCGCCCCATGGTTGCTTCCGGGCATCGTCGTACTGCCCATCGCCATGGGATGGGTGCTACAGGAATTCATTGACACCTCGATTCTGTCTCCCGCTTTGGGCGTCGATTTGTTCGCCCTATTGAGCGTTCTGCTTCTTGTGATTGTGGTTTGGCGTACGGGCGTCATCGCTAACCGGCTCGGACGAAACCTTGAGCTCCAGGAGCAATTAGAGCAAACCTTGCGCAAAGCGCGCGCCTCAGCGGAAGAAGCGGCGGCAGCCAAATCAGAGTTCTTGGCCAACATGACACACGAGCTCAGAACGCCGCTCAACAGCATCGTGGGATTTGCCGGACTGCTTGCCAAGAGCCCTAAACTGCCCGCGAAAAGCCGCCGCTTTGCGAAAATCATCGACGGCTCGAGCCAGTCGTTGCTGGCGCTCGTCAATGACATTCTGGATTTCTCAAGTCTGGAAGCAGGCGCCGTGCCGCTCCATCCCGTGCCATTTTCTCTCCCCAGGCTGGCGGAGGATATTGCCGCGAGCGTGTCGCTGATGGCCGACGAGAAGAATTTAAAGATCAAGATCGAAAGGGGAGGTTCGGTGGGCGCGGCTCATTTTGGCGATGCTATGCGCCTGCATCAGGTCTTGCTCAATCTCGTCAACAACGCTCTCAAGTTCACCTCGGAGGGAGCGGTCACGATCGCCCTCTCCGCGGCCGAGCACTCCGACTCCGTGCAGCATCTGCGTATCGAGGTGCGTGATACCGGGATTGGTATTTCCGCAGAGAAGATAGAGTCCATATTCGGACGGTTTGCGCAGGCAGACGCATCAATTCACGGGAAGTTCGGTGGGACCGGTCTGGGGCTCGCCATCTCGAAGCGGCTCATCGAGTTGATGGGCGGCACAATAGGCGCGGACAGCGTCGAAGGCGAAGGGACAACAGTGTGGATCGAGCTGACCTTGCCTTGCATGAATCCCGAGTCGCTCATCGATGACGCCCTCGATGACGAACCCGAGGCTAGAATGGCCGGACTGCGCATCCTCGTCGTGGACGACGTTGACCTCAACCGCGACCTTGTCGCAGCGTTGCTGTCGCCCCATGGGCATATCGTCGATGAGGTTTCAGGCGGCGCCGAGGCGATCGAGGCCGTCAAGACGGGCAGTTACGACATTATTCTCATGGATGTACAAATGCCAGGAATGAACGGTATCGACGCCACGCGGACCATACGCGGAATGGGCGGATTCGAAACACTCCCCATCGTCGCCATGACGGCACAGGCGCTCACCTCGCAGTGGGAGACATGCCGCGAAGCAGGCATGAGCGATCATTTGCCCAAGCCCATCACGCCGGCCTCGCTCTTTGCCATGCTGAACAAGTGGGCCGACGATGCGGATGAGTCGTCGGAGCTGCTGACGTACTCAGATCAGGAGCTATCCGGACAGATCCGTGATGAATTTTTGTCACGCTGTGCGCACGACCTCGCCCGGGTCCGGTTGCTACTAAGTTCCAACTCACCGAGCGCCTTTGAAGAGTTGCGGCGCCTGGCTCACCGGGTTGCCGGTACGGCCGCGATGGTCGGCCTCGCCGATCTCTCGCAAGAGGCAGCCGCGCTAAGAGACGCCCTTGCGAACGACACGCCCACCCACGACGCCGAGTCTGAGGAGTTCCTAACGAGGATGGAGCAGCTCATCGAAGCGGCTTGAAGCTATGCGCGATACTTGCTGTACAACTTGGTAACGCCCTCGGCCGTGAGCGCCCACGAGCCTCCTACATGATCTGATGGCGGCCAACGGATGCAACTGGCGTCTGCGACGCTAGCAGGAAGTCTGCTCATGGCACGTAGCAGATCTGCAATGTGACCAGCCCAATGGTCCGCTTTTGACCCCCAACAGACGTCACACCTGTTCTTGACTACCGATAACTAGAACAACTCCAGCTATGGCGGAACTCATTCTTGCTCGCCGAGCGATGGCCTCTGCCAGGCCGAGAAATCGGGCACGGGATCGGGAGTCGCCGGGGGCAAGGCGGCGAGGTCCACCGCGATGATGCGCACAGGGCGAAGGTGGTGATCAGGGTCAGGGAAGGGGAACTGCTGGCGAACATCATGTTTGCAGTCGGTTTGCAGCCACGACTAATCTCGCTCTCGGGTAGGCAGAAAATCGGAATTACAATCAAATATATTGTTGTTTGCCAACTGCTTGGCGGAGAGGGAGGGATTCGAACCCTCGGAACGCTTACGCGCTCAACGGTTTTCGAGACCGTCCCGTTCAACCACTCCGGCACCTCTCCATACGGGGAAATTCAAGGGTTGGGTTGAGCCCCCGAGCCGAACATATGTGACTTTCTCACCGGATTGCCACCGAACGGCTGGGTGGCTAGCTATCACGAGCCCGTCACGCCTGCCAAGGCCGCATTGATCGCTGCGGCCCGCGTCTCCGTCGTCTCGGCGGAAGAGGTGTTTTGCTTCAAAGCGCGTCGGAAACGATGAACCCGCCCGGCTGTGACTTGACGTAGTCGTACAGCGCCGTGTCGTGCTGGCAGTATTGCGCGCAAAGCTGTTTCGCCAACGCCCGGTCCTCGTCGCTCGCGAGGCTTTTCGGGCTCCTGTTCTTGTGTCCGAGACGGATCTCCGGCCAGCAGAGCTTCTCCGCCAGGGCGGAGATCATGCCGGGTGCGCTTTCAACGGTCGCGACGGCCAGGTAGCGTGTGCGCGCGTACTCGACGGCACGCTCCGGGTGCTGGTCTGTGAGGAGGCGGCTTTGACTATCGCCGATGATGCCCGTGTTTCCGTTGGCGACCACGTACGCGAAGAACTGCGCGTATGTCATGTTCTTGGTGGCTTCGTGCAGCCTGTGCGAGGGAAACGAACGAACGTGGCGCGCCAGGGACAGCAGCCGGTTCACTGGATCGCGAACGATGCTGACATAGTGCACCTCTCTATCCGCAAAGACATTCTCGTCCTGTGAACCAAACTGGCGATGGAACCCGTAGGGGAGATGTCCGCTGATCGCTAGAACGTTTTTGGCCTGATCGCGGGTGATGTCGCCTGGATCGCAGTCCGGAGAGGCGGCCTGGTAGGTGTAGCTCAGAAAATTTCGCCCATACACGCTCCAGAGCACGTCGTTGAACGAGGTTCCCCCGCATTTGGGGATATGCACGAAGCAGAGCAGTCGGTGCCAATGACTCTCGTCCAGCCGAGGGTGTCCCGCACGCACGCGCAGACGGCTCCTGAGATTGCCCAAGGTCAGGCGCTGACGTGCGACATAATCTTTCAGCGTCTGTACGTGGGACGTCTTGTGGTTCATCGGAGGCCGGTCTCTGGTTGCAAGCGGGCGAAACCCAAGCACACGCTGGCTGACGATGCTAGCCGCGGTTGCCGCTCCAAGACTGTCCCATGGGGAGCACCGGAAAACGGCTCAGCGAGCCCTCAAGACTATCTGAAATCGCTGTTCTCAGAAATCTGAGCGGGAATTCCATCTGGATTGCCGATCATCAGACGTGCTGATATTTCACTTCGGATGCAGCTTCGCCGGAACCTTGCCTGGAGCAATTTATCTTTGCGGAGCCGGGACCTCTGGACCTTTCTGCTTGGACGAATTCGCCGCGGCGTCAGGTTTAAGGGGCCGCTTTCACGGTCGGATCAAGACGAGGCCCGCGGGCGCGCTTGGCGCTCATTGAACGACGAACTCGATCAGTGGCAGGGCCAAGCCCTTACGGCGCACCTCTGGTGGCGAGACGACGATCTCGTGCGGCCGACACCCCGACTAAACCGCCTTCTCGATGTCGCAAGGCGCTGCGGTTGCCCCGTAGCGCTGGCCGTGATTCCGGCGCGTGTATCTGATGACCTCGCTCAGGCTCTTGCCGAAACACCGACAACAGTGGTTCAGCACGGTTTCGCCCACATCAATCACGCATCGTCAGATAAGCGCAAAAGCCCGTCCGAGTTGGGCGCGCACAGGCCGCAGGCCGTGATCCTCGACGAGCTCGTGCGCGGCCGAGAGCGGCTTGGCGCGCTTTTCGGCGACCGCTTCCTGCCGGTCGTGGTCCCGCCCTGGAACCGCATCGACCGTGCGCTCCTTCCTGCTTTGCCGGCCAGCGGCTTCTGTGGTCTTTCCACCTTCGGGCCGCGCGGTCCTGCGATACCCACGGAGGGCATCGTCGAGATCAACGTCCACTTCGAGCCGATCAGCTGGAGAGGCGGCCCGCACTTTGCCGGCGCTGAAAGCGTCTTGGCGGCGCTCGTTTCTGAACTGCGCGCCAGGCGGACCGGCGCGGCCGATCCGGAAGAGCCGATCGGCCTCCTGACCCATCACGCCAACATGGACGACCAAAGCTGGACCCTCGTGGAAGAGCTGATCACGTTCACGGCGTCCCATGCGGCGGCCCAATGGCTGTCGCCGGGAGAGATGTTCAGACCCCGTCCGAGAACTGCGGGAGCTGGGGATTAACGGTTTCGAGACCGTCCCGTTCAACCGCTCCGGCACCTCTCCACGGGGCTCATGAAGCTTGCCCCGAGGCTGGCGCCAACCCGTGACCATCCTTCCTTGTCCCCGTCATAGCGGCGTCTTCGCAAGCCCAGAATCGGGCCCGCGGGCGTGCTTTCCTTGAGTCCGGCTTGCGCCGGAACGGCGCCGAGCGACGACCTTATGCCCGCCCTCGAAACCTCGCGTACAATGCGCTCACCTCGACCAGTTGAGGGGCGCGCTCATGAGGCGTCTTGAGATGCGGGACGAGGTGCGGCGCCCGAGGAAAGCGCGGGAAAGATGGGCTGGATGAGAATGAGCAAGCCCGGACCCCGCGCCAGGAAGACGCGTTCCGGCCTCGGGGGTCCCCGCTCCGCCCACCTGCGCTGTAATGCGTGGGTCGACGGGTGAGGCATGCGAGCTCCATGCGCATGCCTGTGCCACTGGCGGTAAGCCGTGCGGAAGGGGGCCTGATATCGCCGGATGTGGCGCGCCGTGAAGGCGCTCGCGCGATCCTTTCGATCGCGACACCGACTACGGATTGCGCTGACGCGGCGCGCCACCCCCTCGTTTGAGGGACTTAGGGAGACAGGGAGGACGGATCGGATCTCGCGGGGCCGGCCCCGGCGAGGCGCTGACGGCTGCGCTGGAGCGGCAGAAACCGGCCGCTTTGCCACGCTTTTTGAGGTCCGCTAGCAATTGACTTATCGGCTTTCGCCTCTATATTGCGCCGCTTATCGCTCCTTTAGAGGCTCTGCCTGCGCGCCTAGTCGCTGGCAATTCAAGCCGCAAGAGACGGATTAGAAAGACATGTTCGCGGTCATTCGCACGGGCGGCAAGCAATATCGCGTTGCGCCGAACGACATTATCGAGATTGAGAAAATCGCGGGCGAGCCCGGCGATATCGTCCAGCTTGGCGATGTTCTGATGCTTGCCGGCGAGGGCGACCCCAAGACGGGCAGCCCAGTGGCAGGCGCCAGCGTGGCCGCCGAGGTCCTGGAGCAGAAGCGCGCCGACAAGATCATCGTCTTCAAGAAGAAGCGCCGCCAAGGCTATCGCCGGACCAGGGGACATCGCCAGATGCTGACGGCGCTGCGCATCACCGAGATCCTGACCGACGGCAAGAAGCCGTCCAAGGCAGCGGCCAAGCCGGCCCCGGTGAAGACCGAGACCAAAGCCGCCGAGAAGCCGGCCGACACGAAGGCTGAGGCCAAGCCGGCAGCCAAACAGACCGAGAAGAAGGCTGAGGCGAAGCCCGAAGCCAAGAAGCCCGCCGCCAAGACCGCGGCGAAGAAGGCTCCGGCCAAGTCTGCCCAAAAGGCGGCTCCCGAGAAGGCGCCTGCGAAGAAGGCTGCCGCCAAGAAAGCGCCGGCCAAGAAGGCCCCGGCGAAGAAGAAGAGCTAAAGGAAGACCACCATGGCACATAAGAAAGCAGGCGGCTCCTCGCGTAACGGCCGCGATTCGGCTGGACGGCGCCTCGGCGTCAAAAAGTCCGGCGGTCAGAGCGTCATCCCGGGCAACATCATCATTCGCCAGCGCGGCACCAAATGGCACCCGGGCGAGGGTGTCGGCATCGGCAAGGACCACACGATCTTTGCCGTCCGTGACGGTCAGGTCGAGTTCGCGACCAAGCACAAGGGCCGGGTCTACGTATCGGTGAGGCCGAACGAGGCGTAACCGCCTCCCTCTTCACCCTTCGTCCAAACCGTCTCCCGCACGCGCTATGGCGCGTGTAGCCTCTCATCCCGTGCAGATCAGAACGCAAAGGCTCGTCTTGCGGCCGCCGGCACTCGCCGACGCGGCGCGCGTCAGCTTGCTCGCCGGCGACTACGACGTGGCATGCATGACCGGAACGATACCGCATCCCTATAGCGAGCAGATGGCGGGCGAATGGCTCACAGGCGCGCGCGCTGGCGAGGAGGGTGTGGTGTTCATGATCGAGCGCGACGGCACGCTGATCGGCTGCACCGGCTACCGGGCCTTCGCCCCCGATCATGCCGAACTCGGCTATTGGATCGGCAAGCCCTATTGGGGCAACGGTTACGCGACCGAGGCGGTGAGGGCCTTGATCGCGCACGC
Source organism: Methyloceanibacter marginalis (assembly GCF_001723295.1). Lineage (GTDB taxonomy): Bacteria > Pseudomonadota > Alphaproteobacteria > Rhizobiales > Methyloligellaceae > Methyloceanibacter > Methyloceanibacter marginalis. Next base: position 615 of record NZ_LPWD01000423.1, on the reverse strand, counting down.
GTTCGACGCGGATGGGTTCGCCTATCTCAAGGCCGGGCACTTCGCCGATAACCCACGCTCCGAGCGTATCCTCCGCAAGCTCGGCTTCTTGGCTCTCGGCGGCGAGCTCCGGGAGTGCGCGGCCCGGGGCACGACGACCGACTGCCTGACCTATCGGCTCGGCCGGGCCGAGGCGCTCGCCAATCTCCGCTGGCCGTAGGCCGGTCTCGAGGCGTCATTTGCCGTGGCTAGTGCAACGGTAAGACCTCTGGTGCTAAGCACTTCCCATGCAGTTCCTCGATGAAGCCAAGGTTTTTGTTCGCGCCGGCAACGGCGGCAACGGATGCGTCAGCTTCCGGCGGGAGAAGTTCATCGAGTTCGGGGGTCCGAACGGCGGCGATGGCGGCAAGGGCGGTGATGTCATCGTGGAGTGTGTGGCGAACCTCAACACGCTGCTCGACTTCCGTTACCAGCAGCACTTCAAGGCCAAGAAGGGCGGCAACGGCATGGGCCAGAACCGCACCGGGGCGGCGGGGCCGACGTGGTGCTCAAAGTGCCGCCGGGAACGCAAATTCTCGACGAGGACGGGGAGACTCTGATCGCCGATCTGACGGAGCCCGGCCAGCGCATCGTGCT
>NZ_LPWD01000422.1 GCF_001723295.1 Methyloceanibacter marginalis | reverse complement strand
GCGCCGCGCGCCGTACCGGTCGGTCCATAGGCCACGATGTCGCCGCCGAGCCGACTCTGTAGGGGAAGCGCCCCGTCGCAATGATCGCGGTGGCTATGGGTGATGAGGATATGGCTGATGCGTTCGCCCCGTGTCGCCGCGGCGATGGCTGAAAGATGGGCCTCGTCCGCGGGGCCGGGATCGATCACGGCGACGTCGCCCGAGCCGACGAGATAGGTGTTGGTGCCGAGAAAGGTGTAGGGGCCCGGATTGTTGGCCACGATGCGCCGCACCCCGGGCGCCACGTCTTCGGGCACGCCGTAGTCGACATCCACGCTACGATTGAAGGCAAGCTCCGCCGACATGGTGTTTGGACGCTTTTTTTGGTCTTCTCGTGAACCCGCGCGGCATTCTAGCGGAGCGGTCGCCGGGAAACAGGGCTGCCGCCCCGGCAGCGTTAAATTTCCCATGGCTTTTTGCGCAAAATATGACTGTTTTCCGGCGCCTTGGGGCCCATTTGCCGCGTGACACTAGGGCGGGAAAACCAGCAGCCGGCGAACACACAAGAAGTGGTCGGAGTGGCAGGATTTGAACCTGCGACCCCCTCGTCCCGAACGAGGTGCGCTACCAAGCTGCGCTACACTCCGCCTGGCTGAAGAGGGACGTATATAGACGGAGAGGCCACGCCCCGCAACACGGCCGATCAGGGGCCCCAGAGCGCCGATCCCGCGCCATTAAGGCGCATTGTGGAAGCGTGTGCGGCCTCGTATGCCACACTCAATCCGCTAGGCATCGTCGATTCTCGCCGAAACGGGGCAGCCGCCGCCGCAAGACCTGCGCGTGGGGGCTCCACCCATGCCTGGTTTGAGAGAGGCGTTCGCCAGAAATGGGGAGGCATCGTTGAGGTCCAGGCGCTCCCGCAGCGGCCCGACCTTCGCCGAGCTCTATACGCCGAAGCTCGTCACCGTGCTTCGCGAGGGCTACGGGTTCGCCGACTTCCGCGCCGACGCCATCGCCGGGCTTACGGTGGCCATCGTCGCATTGCCCCTGTCCATGGCGATCGCCATTGCCTCGGGAGTCGGCCCGGAGCGGGGGATCTTCACCGCGATCGTTGGCGGTTTCCTGGTGTCGGCGCTGGGCGGCAGCCGCTTTCAGATCGGCGGCCCGGCCGGCGCCTTCATCGTCCTCGTTGCGGCCATCGTCGAACGGCACGGTTACGACGGGCTGGTGCTGGCGACGCTGGTGGCGGGATTGATTCTCATCGCGGCCGGGTTCCTGCGGCTCGGCACCTATATCAAGTACATTCCGTTTCCCGTCACCGTCGGTTTTACGGCGGGCATCGCCGTCATCATCTTCGCAAGTCAACTGAAAGAGCTGTTAGGCCTCGATCTGGGAAGCGAGCCGGCCGCCTTCGTGCCCAAGCTGGAAGCGTTGTGGAATGCACGGGCCACGATCAATCCAGAAGCCGTTGCCGTCGGCGCTGTGGCGCTTGCTGTTATCTTGGGCTTGCGCAAATGGCGCCCCGCCTGGCCCGGCTTTTTGATCGCGGTCGTTGCCGCTGCGCTGATGGCCTCAGGACTCGATCTCGACGTCGGCACCATTGCTTCGCGCTTTGGCGACTTGCCGCGCAACCTTCCCGAGCCGTCCTTGCCGCCGTTCAGTCTGGCCAAGCTTCAAGCCGTGCTGCCCGACGCGATCACCATTGCGCTGCTCGGCGCCATCGAGTCGCTGCTGTCGGCTGTGGTGGCCGATGGGATGTCGGGGCGCCGCCACCGCTCCAATTGCGAGCTGGTCGCCCAAGGCGTCGCAAATGTCGGCTCCACGATGTTCGGCGGCATTCCGGTCACCGGCGCCATCGCCCGCACCGCCACCAATGTCCGGGCGGGCGCCAAGGGGCCGGTATCCGGGATGCTCCATGCCGCCTATCTTCTGCTCTTCATGCTGGTGGCCGCGCCGCTCGCGGGCTACATCCCGCTCGCGGCGCTGGGCGCCGTGCTCGCCATCGTCGCCTGGAACATGGCGGAGCGGGAGGACTTTGTCGTTCTTCTCGGCGCTTCCGCCGGCGACCGGCTGGTTTTGCTCACCACCTTTCTGCTGACGATCTTCGTGGATCTCGCCACCGGCATTGCCGTCGGCGTCGTTCTCGGCGCCTTCGTGTTCCTGCACCGCATGGCCGAGAGCGTCGAGGTGGCGGGAGAGACGCAATTGATCGCCGAGGACCGGGCCGACGATTACGCCGGCCGCACCTCATACGATCCCGCCGCCTCGGCGGATCGCGACATCGTCGTCTATCGGATCAGCGGGGCCTTTTTCTTCGGTGCGGTGTCGGCCGTGAGCGGTGTGCTCGAACGGATCGGCGAGATGCCGCGCGTTCTGGTGCTCGATTTTTCCGAGGTGCCGATCGTCGACTCCACGGCGGCGAAGGCGCTTCAGCGCTTCGCCGGGAAGCTCACCAAGTCGGGGTCGATGGTGTTCCTCGCCGGCGCCTCGCCCGGCGTGCGCCGCGTCCTGATCCAGGCGGGGTTGGCCAAGCCCTTGGTGCGCTACGCCAAGTCGGCCGAGCAGGCCGTATCGCTCGCCAAACCCAAGATCGGACCGGAGACAGGGGCCTAGCATGACGTTGCCGAGGCCCGCCGATCCTGGTAGGAGAGCAGCCGCCTGCCATATGTTTCGCGTATCGCGGGCTCCTCTCGAAAGCAGAGCGCATTGGGGCGTAGCCAAGCGGTAAGGCATCGGGTTTTGATCCCGTGATCCCAGGTTCGAATCCTGCGCCCCAGCCAGCTGAAGGTATTGATATAGCACGAAAATTCGTGTTTCACGGAACCTCCCTTTTTCGGGCGGTTTCCGGGGTATTTGCCCTCCGTCCCTGCGCCCTTGAAGCGACAGAGACGCTATTGCGGGAACCGAGGGGCGCCGTTTGCGCGAACGTCTCTCGGGGGGCATTTGGGGGTCAACATTTTCGTACGAGTGCATCGGAAAACATCGCGCAGCAACGTGCGCAAAGCTCGCCCTATTGTCGCTGAAACCCGAGCATCTTGCGCTGTTCGGCCCAGGCGGTGGGGAGTTTGAGCGCCAGCCGTGTCAGTCGCTTCGCGCTGAGCTCCGGCGGCTGTTTACCGTTGATGATGGCCGTGACGATATCCGGTGCTAGTGACGGAAGCCGCAGAAGGCGAGACAAGTAGCCGATGGTCAGCCGTTCTTGGCTGGCAATGGCCGGCACGGTCAGACCAGGATCTTCCATCAGACGGTCTTGGAAATCATGCGCGCGCGCAATGATCCGGAGCAACCCGGGATCGGCCGCCGCTCGGTCGTCGGCGTTGTGCACGACCAGCTTCATCTCGCGACCGACACGCCGGAGCCGTGCCTTCACTTTGAGTTTCAGAGTATCATCGGACTTATTGCGGGACCTCTGAGGTGGTCCAAGCGCGTCTATCGACTGCGCCTGGAGTAGGTCCTGAAGCTGTTGTCGATAGAGTCGAATCTCGACGTGCTCCGCTTTGATGTCGACCCGACTGAGGAGCGTCATGAGGATGGATCGGACTACGTCTGGGGCAAGAGTCGGAAGTTCCCCTGAGATCTGGCGGCCGCTTGCGATCAGTCTCTTCTGCCCAACTCCGTTCTGTTCCGCATCGCTGATAGCGCTCAGCAATGCCCTGGGTCAGCAAGGAAGGTGCGGAGCCGTCCAATGACCAAGCTCTCTAGGTTGCCGGCGGGAATCCGCCGCCCTTGCGAGTGATCCTTGGCAGCTCCCGTGATCAGTGACTTCGAGACGTAATACCGGTAGCGCGTACCTTTCTTGACGGCATGGGTGGGCGTCAATCGTTCACCGGTGTCGTCGAAGGCTAACCCGGCCAGGAGACTGGGATATTTTGCGTCGGCACCTGTAGCCCGGTCGACCCGGTTCTCGGCGAGGACAGCCTGGACGTTGTCCCAAAGAGTTTGGTCCAGGATGGCCTTATGCTCTCCGGGATAGGCGCTGCCTTTGTGCGTGATCTCGCCGCGATAGATGCGGTTCTGCAGCATGAGATAGAGGGCGCCGCGGGAGAGCTTGTGACCACCATAGACAGTTCTATCGGCGAAGGTGCGGCGTTTGCTGCGGATCCCCGCGGTATCGAGTTCTTCCTTAAGGGCGCGCACCGACCGGAGTTGGACGTAACGGCGGAATATATGGACGACGGTGCGAGCCTCTTCTGCATTAATGACAAGCTTCCGGTCCCGAACCACGTAGCCGAGCGGCGGCAGGCCACCCATCCACATGCCCTTCTTCTTCGACGCGGCGATCTTGTCCCGGATCCGTTCGCCGGCCAGTTCCCGCTCGAACTGGGCAAAGGAAGAAGGATATTGAGCGTCAGTCGGCCCATGCTCGTGGTTGTGTTGAACTGCTGCGTGATCGAGACGAATGAGACCCCCCGCGCTTCGAAGACCTCCACGATCTTGGCGAAGTCGAACAGCGAGCGCGTCAGGCGGTCGATCTTGTAGACGACGACCACGTCGACTTTGCCTTCCGCGATATCGGCGAGAAGCCGTTGCAGGGCAGGGCGGTCTAGTGTTCCTCCTGAGTATCCGCCGTCGTCATACAAGGTGGGCAAGACCGACCATCCTTCATGCTTCTGGGAAAGAATGTAGGCAGCGCAAGCTTCGCGCTGCGCATCGAGTGAATTGAAGGCCTGTTCCAGACCTTCGTCCGACGACTTGCGGGTGTAGACGGCGCAACGCAGCCTTTTCGAAGAGCGAGACGCGGACTCATGTGACTTAGGCATTGCCAGTGCCCTTGTCAGAGCGTGTGCCGGCGCGGACGAGCCCGAAGAAGCGGGGACCCGACCAATGGGCACCCGTGATCTTCTTGGCGACTTTCGTGAGCGACGAATAGCTCGTCCCGCCATACTCAAAGCCGTCCTCCGTCACCGTGACCGTGTGCGTGCGGCCATGCCATTCGCGCACGAGCCGAGCGCCCGGCTTCAAAGTGAGGCCAGGATCTGGAGCTAAACGGCGCGTGGTCCGGAACATCTTCGCCAGCGTCTTCAGCTTGCGGCGGGTCGTCTTGCCGAGACCACCATGCTCGAGCTCCTGGCGCCGATAGGCGATTCCGCGAACGAGAAGATCGCGGCTGATCCTTGGTGGTTCGCAACGGTAAAGCCGACGCCATTCGACGCGGAGCGTGTCGAGGCTGGCGAGTGCAAAGTCGCCTTCGTGGACCTGCAATAGCCGCTTTAGTGAGGAGTTGGGCTCGTTGTCGCGATCTTCCGCGATCGGTTGGTTGGAGCTACGCATGACTGACCTCCTTGAAGCCCGAAATAGGGCTTTTGCACCGCCACAAGCCCGGAACAGGAGCCGGGCGCCAGGGCGTGTTCAGAGGTCAATCAGTCTGTCCGCCTCCACCACACACGCTCTCTTTGCTAGTGAAGTCCAGAGGAAAGTCTCAAGGGATTCCCGGCCAGCAGAACGACTGCAATCGACTGGAAAGCGGACCTGCCGTGCTCCTTCGAAGAAGTCCGCCCATGACCCTTAGCGGGCTTCCGATGGCAGGCCAGTTCAATGTCGGGTTCAGCCGCGCCCGGATAGAGCATCGAAGATCGGGCATGACTTTTGATCACCGGGTGTACACGCCTCGGTCATGTTCTCTAGTGCTTTCTCCAGCCGCTTCAGGCTGGCAATCTTGCCCCGCACGTCATCCAGGTGCCGAAGCGTCACTTTCCTTGCGGCGCAATCTTGCTTTCTATCCGACAAATCGAGCAATGTGCGAATGTCGTCCAACGAGAAACCGAGTTCACGGCTGCGACGAATGAAAGTCAGACGTTGCGAGTGATGTTCGTCATAAACGCGGTGTCTGCCCCGCGTACGTGGCGGGCTGGCGAGCAGCCCCACACGCTCGTAGTACCTAATCGTTTCGATATGAATGCCGGTCTCTGCGGCAAGCTTTCCGATTAGCATGGGTCGCTTTTAGGCTTGCATCTGTAGTGGCTACAGATTGTAGGGAGTATGTGAGCCGCCATCAACCCGGCTCTAGGAGAAAGCTATGATCGCTAAGTTGATACTAGCCAGCGGCTTGCTTCTGGCAATGGGGGCGACGGCTTATGCCCTTTGCCCCTTCTGCTAACACCGGCTTGATCGGTCGTCGTCGGCCTTGGTCGGCGACGGCCGACACCCAGCGTTGATTAACGGGCTCAATATGATTCAGCAGTCGGAAATTACCTGCCCACACTGCAACACCGCAAAGATAGAAACGATGCCGAGCAATGCCTGCCAGGTCTCTTATGAATGCACCGGATGCGGAACTATCCTTCGGCCAAAGTCGGGCGATTGCTGCGTCTTCTGTTCGTATGGCTCCGTGCCGTGCCCGCCAATTCAGGCCGAGCGTACGGGAAGACCGGAATAGCATCCTGCTCGGAAGGCTAAAATGCCTTCCTATGCGGCGGCACCATCGCGCCCACGCTCAAAGTCAGCTAATGGCACTTCCGCGACATAAGCTTGGCCGAGAGCCATGTCTGAACCTCGCGGACATCTCTCTGTGTGTGTCGAAGTTCGAATCCGGTCTGCTCAGCCAGCCAGTCTCGGGTTTTCTGGCTCTCTCCTGACACTCGGCAAACAGCCTTAAGGAAGCGCGGAATTGCGCCACTAGTTGACGGTGGGTTCGCCTCAAGAGAGCAGAGAGACGCGACTTTGGGCGGACATTAGGGGCTGTCTGTCGCTTTTTCTCAACTGGCCAGTTTCGGGGGTCGCACTTTCGGATGACCCGATGCTCTCACACCAACGGCCTACCATCATGATGTGTGTCGAACTTCGAATCCGATGCACTCAGCCACCTAGTCGCGGCCTTTCCGGCTCTCTCCAGACACTCGCCAAACAGAGCCCAAAAAGCGCGGAAATGCGCCGCTAGTCGTGGAGGATTCTGGCCAGCTTGAGTAGAGAGACGCAAACCTTCGCCGGAAGTGGGGGCCTTCTTGCCATTTTTCTCAGTGAGACAGTTTCGGGGTCACACTTCGCGGAGGATAGTCAGCATTATGATGCGTGTCGAACTTCGAGCCTCATGCTCTCAGTCACCTAGCCGCGACTTTTCTGGTTCGCTTCAGGCGCCCACCGCGCGTAGCGGGTCGCTAGACGAACCGGCTCAAATTGTCCCGCTTGACGCGAATATTGCAAAATCCGAGGGCGGTGTGCGGGCCGCGCTTAACGATTTATAATGTTGACAAAGGCCAGTATTATATTGTCACGCGAATCACGGGAGCTTACCTGAGAAACCATGGCTCCTAATTCTTCTCAGCTGTCCGCGCTGTCGAGGCTCTTCTCTTCTTCTGTTTTCCGCGAACTCGGCGCTAGGGGAAGATCGCCTCTTTTCAGCAGACTTATACGAGAGGCTTCTCTGCTCGATATTTGTCGTCCGTCAGCACGAGTGGCGGACGCTTTCGAGGCCGCCCTAACGATATTGCAGAACGGGGAGCACCGAGACGAATACGTATACAAAGCAGCTCTAACCCAGAACGTCTTGCTCGGGACCCATACGCTGAGAACCGCTTGCATGATCAACGAATTCAGAGTTGCCGACTGCAAGGCCGATACGGTGATCCTAAATGGGACCGCGGTTGTTTATGAGATTAAGTCGGAGCGCGACTCCCTGGCCCGGCTCGAAAAGCAGGTTGAAACGTACAAGAAGGTCTTCTCGAAAGTTTTCGTGATTGCGGGAGAGAATCACGTGGAGACAGTGCGGGATATGACGCCCAAAGACGTGGGTGTCATGTACCTCTCAAAGCGAAATAACATCTCCGAAGTTCGCAGCGCTCGCGACCGACCTGGTCGCATCTGTCCTCTCAGCGTGTTTGAGTCCATTCGCATGAGCGAGGCAAGAGAGATTCTGCAGCGTCTGGGCGTTTCAGTCCCCCAGGTTCCAAACACGGTCCTGCACGGAGTGCTTCGCGAAAAGTTTGTCAAGTTGCGCCCTGTGGATCTCCACTTTGAGATGGTTCGAACGTTGAAGCGGACGCGGAACTTGTTGCCGCTAGCGCAACTCGTTCATCGGCTGCCGCCGTCGCTCCGTCCCGCTGCGCTATACGTGCGGATGAAAAAGGCAGATCATGAGCGTGTGGTCCGCGCAGTATCGACGAGCGTTCGTGAAGCTATGAAGTGGACATAGGAATGTACCACCCATTCTTTCGAGGGAAGCAGTTCGAGCTCATAACAATTCGGGAAAACGCTGAGCTTCTTGCTGCGTCCAACTTCGTTCCTATCATCGAGCCGGTGAAAGAACCGATGAGCGGTCTTGAACGCACTCTTGATGCTGTGTGTTCTGCGGGAGGTTCGGCTGTTACGATCGTGAACCCGCATCATGGGGTCCTTGCGGATAGCACCGGAAGCATCTCGGACTTCTTAGCGGAGAAGTATCTTCCAAAACCGGAGATCGCCGCCGGCATCTTACTGAAGGATTATGCCACTACCGAAGAGGCGTTGGAGTGCTGGCAGAAGCACAAAGATCATCAAATTACGTTCATTCACGCCGGGTTTACTGATGCCAAGGCTCTTGCAAACGCGCTTGGATCGGACCTTGGCAAGACGCGTCATATCTTCTTCCAGAAGAAGTGTGGGACATTATACCGGAGACACTTTGAGGGCTGTCAACGCGTCCTACTGAATGATGGCTTTATCCAACGGCGCAATCGGGACCATCCGGATGTCCCAGAGTTCTTTTCCGACCTGCATATTACGTACCAAGAAGAAGGAATGGATGGGTTCGGCGATTTTCTGACCGTCGGTGACGAATTCTACGAAGCCGGGGGTCCGGCTTATACGATCGCTATCCACATCACGTTCATTGATCCCGACAACGACAACGCGATGTACATTCATCATTTCAAGTCAAAGCGCCAGGACACTCCTGCCGACCCTGCCGGCAAGTTTGCAGAGGCTCTAGACGGCTTAATTCGGCACTTAGACTCTCCTGACTCCAAAATTCTGGAGACAGAGGCGATCAAAGAATTCCGCTTGCTTCACGCGAAACGCCACTACCCAGGACTTGGCTATGTGAAAAAGTTGTCGATGCAGCACCATATCGAGACACTTGCCGATTATCTCGGGTGAGTCATGGACTGCTGCGCGAATTGCTTCGGCGATCAAGGTCTAACTGAAATCATCGAGGCTCGGTCGTCGGCTCGTGGCCGTTGCCCCTACTGCGAATCAGAAGACGTCGACTTGCTAGACCCGCGCTTGCTCGGCAACTACTTCAGCCAGCTCCTGCCGGTCTATGAACCTGCCGAGGACGGGAAGCTCCTAGTCGAGTGGTTCAAGGAAGATTGGTGTCTGTTTCAACACGAGCGGCTCGATGCGGTGCGGGCTAGCGCGTTACTGGCCGAAATTCTTGACGACGGGGACATCGTTAGAAGGAGCTTCGTGCCATCGACACGATACACAAGCGACCCCCCGGCTCAATGGGAGCAGCTCCGTTCAGAGCTGATGTACAAGAATCGCTATCATCCGGAGTCTCCGTTTGATAAGGATCGGCTTACCGCCCTGCTAGACTTTCTAGAAACAAAGGAGGTCGGTGCGACGTGGTACCGAGCACGCATCCAGCCAGACCAGCAGCCCCTAACATTGGACCAGATGGGACCGCCACCGAGTCGGTCGGTATCTCATGGCCGAGCAAACCCATCCGGCATTCCCTACCTCTATCTTGGCTCTACCGTTCAGACGGCGATATCTGAGATCAGGCCTCATACAGGTGAACTTGCTTGCGTGGCGACTTATGAGGTCCCTGCGGGTCTAAGGGTTGCTGACCTACGCAATCCGCGCAAGTTAGTGTCCCCGTTTCGTTTGGACGACGAAAACCAAGTAGGTCAAATGAGAATCGATGTCGGGTTTCTGGAACAGCTGGGAGACGAACTTACGCGGCCTGTCTTGCCTCAAGGAGCGGCGATCGACTACGTGCCGAGCCAATATCTCTGTGAGTTCATAAAGACGTGCAAGTTTGATGGAGTCATTTACAGAAGCTCTGTCAGCGACGGGATAAATCTTGCTCTTTTCAATCCCGACTCCGGACAGCGCCGAGAGCTACGCCTCTATAGGGTAACGCGAGTGTCTGTTGAGACGGCGCTGACTGGAATGACTACGTGATGTCTGCTGGCACCACTACTGACTTTCAATTCTCTATGAGCGTAATCTTCGACGAGACCAAAGAATTAGTCGAGTCGGTTTCAATTGAAGTGGAGCCCGTACGCGATCATTAGGGTGGCCGGGAGCATGAAGACTTATCGGTCCGAGAATCCTACATACGAGAGAGACCTTATTTCTAGATCGGAAGTAAGCCAACGCTCGCGTGTCTCTTGTGAGTCCAAACGCTGGTGACTCCGGCAGAATTCGAACCTGGCGACACTGACCGAACCACTCATGCGCTCGCGCGAGCGCCTTGACGAGGTTTGCATCGGGCTCGGCGGCACCGTCCTGCTGGTTTAGGACGACCAGCTTGGCTTCCACACCCCGCCGCCTAAACCTCACCGGCACCTCAAGCGTGACCGTGCTACGGCCTTTCGCCTCGGCAGTAAGGACGACTTCCCGATCGAGCAGGCGTGCGGATAAGGTCTTCCGCTCGACTTCGATCGTTACCTTGTCTTGCGCCACGACGGCCACGTTCTCTGCCTGGCTTGCAGGTGAGCCTGTTTCGCACGCATTAGCCAACTTCGCAGCGCGCGTGAGCATAGCGGAAACCAGATCTGGCGACTTCTTCTTGAAGGGCAAGACACCCAGCAACTTGCCGCGATCTCTTAGAAAGGCAGACAGTTGGCTGAGTACCAACTGCTCGATCTCGTGCGCGGGAAGGCGCCAGCCTTTGGCCTGCAACCCAGCTTCGCTTCTGTTGCCCTGACAGCTGACTTCGTGTTTTTCGGCCTTGGCCGCTACCAGCGAGCGCTCAACATAATACCGATACCGCCGACCGTGGTTGACTGCATGAGATGGCGTGAACGGCGCATCCTCCGCCGTGAACAGTAGACCTGCGAGCAGGCTCGGGTGCTTTGAACTCGTCCGGCCGCGCTGCGTCCGGCGTTAGCTGCGAGCTGCGCCTGAACCTTCTCCCAAGTCTCAGCGTCAATGATGGCCTCATGCTCGCCTTCCACTGTCCACGCACCACACGACCCGGCCGCGCTTGACCCAAAAATGAGCGTACGTCCCGTCGAGCTGTCTCACAGACGGGTGAATCGTCGGCCGCCCTATCAGGTCAATATTCACGCGCCATCGTGGACGCCGGCTCGTCATCAGCGAGAGCTGGATGATTTCATCGTGGTCCGATGGGCACCGCAGGAACGCCCATTTCCGGTAGCCCTTGCCCGCAACGACATATATCACGCCCGGCTCCATCAACTCTGGGGAAGGATGATCGGGGACCGTGCGCGCGAGAAGATCCGGCTTCGCAATGATGCCGAGCCGGATCAGCAGGGTCCGCACCATCGTCCTCACGGACTCCATGCTAATCGATCCTCCCGATGAAGGGATCGACATCGCCCTGGCCCCACAAAGACTCGCCCGAGCACACCGGGCACGCAGGACCGGGCCTATGGCCGGGGCGGCGATCCTCGCCTAAATGAAACTTGCGCACCCGGTTCGCGGCGGCGCCGTCCGGCCCCCGAAACCCCTGGAGCCGGTGAAGGAGTTCATTGACGCCCATGCAGGCAAGCTCGGTCGTGAAGGTGACGACGGCGGGCGCGGGGTTGCCTTCGCCAAGCACATAAGCTTCGGCCTTGCGCTGTTCGTATTTTTCGGGGTTTGCGCGCTTCATCGTCTCGCCTCGGGCGATTTCAGGATTGATGACCCCGCGGCACAGGAGGCAAGTGTGTGCAGGCGCGATCACCGTGACGCGGCCATCGAGCGCGCTGATCGACGGCGCG
>NZ_LPWD01000421.1 GCF_001723295.1 Methyloceanibacter marginalis | reverse complement strand
GCGGCGAGCACGATGAGGATGATCATGATCAAGATCGCGCCCGCCGTGTCGTAGTCGTAGCGCTGCATTGCCGTATTGAGCGTGGCGCCGATGCCGCCCGCGCCGACGATGCCGATCACGGCGCTCTCGCGGAAATTGATGTCGAGCCGGTAAAGCGACAGGCCGATGAGCCGCGGCAGCACCTGAGGCTGAATGCCGTAATTGATCACCTGCCACCAATTGGCGCCGGTGGCGCGGATGCTTCTGCCTGCGCCTCGTTGATGTCCTCGATGTCTTCGGCGAGCAATTTTGCCATGAAGCCGATGGTTGCGAAGGACAGCGTCAGGAACCCGGCGAACGGGCCGAAGCCGAACATGGCCACGAACAGGATGGCGATGATCACCTCTTGGAACGCGCGCGACAGCGCGATGATGGCGCGGCAAACCGCATAAACCGGCAGCGGTGCGATGTTACGTGCGGCGCCCAGGCCAATGGGGATCGAGATCAGGCAGCCCACCACGGTGGAGGTGACTGTCATGGTCAGGCTCTCTTCCATGCCGCGCCAGATATCGCGGGATCGTGTCGTGAAGTCCGGCACGAGGAAGCCTTCGAGGAAGCGCGCGCCTTGGCTCAGGCCTTCGCCGATGCGCTCCCAGTTGACGTCGAGGGTGGAGAGCGCCGCAGCGAGATAGACCAGGGCGCCGAGAGAGATGCTCCAGCGGAGCCATGGATTGGCAATGAGCGGCGGCCGCTTCCAGCGGCGCGGCTGAGCAAGCGCCGTGCTCATACGAGCCCGGCCATGCGTTCCTCGCGGGCCTGCGCATCCAACGCGAGATCTCCGTCGTCGCTGTCGTCGTGGATCTGCGTCCAGTCCTCTTCGCCGTAGATCTCGGTGAGCATGGCCGTGTTGAGTGCGGCCGGCGCGCCGTCGAGACGATCTGCCCTGCGCGCAGGCCGACGATGCGGTCGACGAACATCTTGGCCAGCAGGACGTCATGCAGGCTGATGATCGCTGGAAGCGTGCGCTCGCAGGCGATCTCGCAGATGAGCCGCATGATCTGCCGCGCCGTCTTCGGGTCGAGCGAGGCGGTGGGCTCGTCGACCAGCAGAAGTTCGGGGTCCTGCTCGAGCGCCCGGGCGATGCCCACGCGCTGCCGTTGGCCGCCGGAGAGCGCGCTGGCCCGTTTGTCGGCCTGCTCGGTCAGCCCGACCCGGTCGAGCAGCATGAAGGCCTTGTCCACATCGGCTTGGGGAAAGCGCCGGAGATAAGAACGCCAGAACGGCACGTAGCCTAGACGTCCCGAGAGCACGTTCTCCATGACCGTGAGCCGTTCGACCAGCGCGTATTCCTGGAAGATCATGCCCATGCGCCGGCGCGCGCGCCGCAAGCCTGCGCGCCCGAGCCGCGTGATATCGGTGTCGTTGAGCTGCACCTGGCCGCTTGTCGGCTCGACCAGCCGGTTGATGCAGCGGATGAGCGTGGACTTGCCCGCCCCGGACGGCCCGATCAGCCCCACAACCTGTCCGGCGGGCACCTCGAACGAGACGCCGTCGAGCGCGTGATCGCCGGTCCTATACCGTTTGCTGAGAGAGGAGACGCGCAGCATCGCTCACATCCGGGCTCAAAGGTTCCGGCATGGTATGGGAAAGGCTCCGCGCCGCAAACTCATCAGTGGGCCGGGCTAAGAGATTGCGTCAATTGCAGGAATAGACGACGCCGTTTGCCTCGTCGATTTTTCGGATTACCGCCCAATCGTCCTTGAAGCTGATGGGGATGAACGTGGTGTCGCCGGACTTCGAGAACTCCTCGAGCAGCTTGGTGCCTTCCCAATCGAAGGAGAAGAACGCCTCTTTGATCTTCGCCTGAAGCTCTGGCGTCAGATTATGCGCGACGCCGAAGCCCGTGGTGGGAAAAGTCTGCGAGGTATAGATGGTCTTGAGCTGATCTTTCTCCACCAGTCCCCGGTCGATCATGCGCGCCTTGATCGAGTTGGCGACCGCCGCGGCGTCATAGTCCTTGTTGGCGACGCCAAGCACCGAGGTGTCGTGGGCACCGGAGAACCTCGGCGCATAGTCGCGCTCGGCCTCCAGGCCGAATTCCGATTTCAGCAAAGCCGATGGCGCCTTGTAGCCGGAGTTCGACGTCTCCGCTGTGAAAGCCATGGTCTTGCCCTTGAGGTCTTGCGGCTTCTCGATGCCTGAGCCCGGATAGGTGATGATCTCCATCTCGTAGCCGAACGAGCCGTCCTCGCCTGCCATCATGGTGAAGGGGCGGAAGCCCGCGCACGCCACGGCAAGCGGGTTCGAGCCGGTGTTGAATCCCGCGACATGCAAGCGGCCTGCGCGCATCGCCTCGATCTGCGCGGCGTTCGACTGCACGGGAAAGAACTGCACGCGCTTGCCTGTGACCTCGGTCAAATGGTCGAGGAATTCCTGCCACACCTCGGCATAGACGGCCGGGTCCTCGACCGGCGTATAGGCAAAGATCAGCATTGAGGGATCGACCTGCGCGGACGCATCGGCCGGGATATCGGCGATCATGTCGCCGTCTTCGTCCTGGTAGCGGCTGTCGAGCTGGAAGGCCGCGCTCGCGGGGATGGCCGCAGTCAGACAAGAGGCCACTGACACGGCCAGCGTTAAAAGAAATCGCCTCATCCTGTCGGCCTTTCCCTTCAATCCTGCTTGGTTTTGATCCGGACCGGCCCCATGCGCTAGCATGCGGCACAAGGCCAGCCTGAAGCTAGTGGGCGGCCATGACAGATTTGCGAAGAGGAGACCTTTGTGGCTGAGCATACCCCCGTCTGCGATTTCGGCTGGAAAGCGCCCGGATTCACGCTTCCCGGTGTCGACGGCAAGACCTACAGCTTGGACGCGCTGAAAGGTCCGAACGGCACGCTCGTCGTCTTCATCTGCAATCACTGCCCCTACGTCAAAGCGGTGATCGACCGCCTCGTACGCGACGCCACGGAGCTGAAGGCGCTCGGCGTTAACACCGTGGCCATCTGCTCTAATGACGCGGCGACACATCCGGACGATTCCTTCGAGCATATGAAGGACTTCGCGCAAGAGCACGGCTTCACCTTTCCCTATCTGCATGACGAAAGCCAAGATGTCGCCCGCGCCTATGACGCGGCCTGCACGCCGGACTTTTTCGGCTTCAATAAAGGCCTGGAACTTCAGTATCGCGGCCGGCTCGACGAGAGCGGACGTGACCCCGCGGGGCCCGACGTGCGCCGCGAATTGTTCGAGGCGATGAAGCAAGTCGCCGAGACAAGCCAAGGCCCGCGGCAGCAAACGCCCTCCATCGGCTGTTCCATCAAGTGGAAGGCTGCGTGAGCGTTTTGGGTCACCGTTAAACCCCCGCTTAAGTCTACGGCTTTTCCGTTTCTTTACCTGCGTGTCGCTAAAATTCATCCCAAATCGAGGGGAATTTACGCGGCATGTTGATCCGATACGCCATGCTGGTGGGAGCGGCGGCGGCGGCCATTTGGGGCGCCGTCAACCTCGGCGCGAGCAATGCCGGCATGATGGTGGTCGATGCGGGGCAGGGCGTGCCGCAGACGAACCTGTCGCTATGGGTGCTCGGCCTGATCGCGGCCTTTATCGCCCTGTCGCTCGGCCGCTTCGTGATCTTCGGCCTGCCCTCCATGATGGACGATTGGTACCGCGACAACAAATCCTGGCTGGTCTTGGCCGGCGGCGGAGCTCTGATCTACGGGGTGTTTTATTTGATGTAGCCGAAAGGCTTGTGAGTTTGGGGGAGCCTGGCAAGAACCAATGGCTTCCCGCGTCCGACGGGGGAACGCGGGAGGAAAAGGGCTAGAGGTTTGCAAGGCCGGGCGAAAGAGGGGCGGCCGCTTGGGTAAGCGGTCGCCCCATCTTCGTCTGAACGCTCTAAGCCTGAAGCGGCCTAGACGCTGTAATACATGTCGAACTCGATCGGGTGGGGCATCATCTCGAAGCGCTCCACCTCTTCCATCTTCAGCTCCAGATAAGCGTCGATCGCGTCGTCGGTGAACACGTTGCCCTTCTTGAGGAAGGCGCGGTCGGCGTCCAGCGACTCGCAAGCTTCGCGCAGCGACCCGCATACGGTCGGCACTTTCTCGAGCTCCTCCGGCGGCAGATCGTAGAGGTTCTTGTCGATCGGATCGCCCGGATCGAGCTTGTTCTCGATGCCGTCGAGGCCGGCCATGAGCATGGCGGCGAAGGCGAGATACGGATTCGCGGTCGGATCGGGGAAGCGCACCTCGACGCGCTTCGACTTCGGACCGGTGCCGAGCGGAATGCGGCACGATGCGGAGCGGTTGCGCGAGGAGTAGGCCAGCAGCACCGGCGCCTCGTAGCCCGGCACCAGACGCTTATAGGAGTTGGTGCTGGGGTTGGTGAAGGCGTTCAGCGCCTTGGCGTGCTTCAGGATGCCGGCGATATAGTGCAGCGCCATGTCTGACAGGTCGGCGTATTTGTCGCCGGCGAAAATCGGGCTGCCGTCCTTCCAGATCGACTGGTGGGTATGCATGCCCGAGCCGTTGTCGCCGAACACCGGCTTCGGCATGAAGGTCGCGGTCTTGCCGTAGACATGCGCCACGTTGTGGATCACGTATTTGTAGATCTGCATCGCGTCGCCGGTCTCGATGATCGGGCCGAACTTGATGCCGAGCTCGTGCTGGGCGGCGCCCACCTCGTGGTGGTGCTTCTCGGTGCTGACGCCCATCTCGGACATCACCGAAAGCATCTCCGAGCGCAGGTCTTGCGCGGAATCGACCGGCGGCACGGGGAAGTAGCCGCCCTTGGTGCGCGGCCGGTGGCCGAGATTGCCCATCTCGTACTCGGTGCCCATGTTTGACGGCAGCTCCGTGGAGTCGATGCGGTAGCCGCAGCTATAGGGCTCGGCCGTGAAGCGGACGTCGTCGAAGACGAAGAACTCGGCCTCGGGACCAAACACGGCTGTGTCGCCCACGCCCGTCTGCTGCATATAGGCTTGCGCCTTGCCGGCGATGGAGCGCGGATCGCGCTCGTAGGGCTCGTTGGTGAGCGGCTCGAGCACGTCGCAGAACACGGCCAGCGTGCTCTGCGCGAAAAACGGGTCGATCACTGCCGAGTTGCAGTCCGGCATGAGCTTCATGTCCGACTCGTTGATCGCCTTCCAGCCGGCGATCGACGAACCGTCGAACATCACGCCCTCGGCAAAAGCCTCTTCGTCCATGAGGGCCGAGTCCATCGTCACGTGCTGCATCTTCCCCCGGGGATCGGTGAAGCGCAGATCGACGAACTTGATCTCCTCGTCTTTGAGTTTCTTAGCAATGCTCTTTGCGTCTGCCATTTCCACTCCCTGTCATGCGTGCTTGAGCCGCCCGTTCGAAGGGCGGCTGTTAGGTTGCTTCCATTTATAGTCTGAACTTCTCCGGACCGTCAGTTGTCAGATAGCATCGTTTCCGGTCTCGCCCGTCCGGATGCGCACGGCTTCCTCGACGTTGGAGACGAAGATCTTTCCGTCGCCGATACGGCCGGTCTTGGCCGAGGCGATGATGGCTTCGACGGCCTTTTCCACCATGGTGTCGCCAAGCACGAGCTCGAGCTTCACTTTGGGCAGGAAATCAACGACATACTCGGCGCCGCGGTAAAGTTCGGTGTGCCCTTTGCCTGGCCGAACCCT
>NZ_LPWD01000420.1 GCF_001723295.1 Methyloceanibacter marginalis | reverse complement strand
CAGTCTCAGCCGGGCCGGGCCTTAGCGAACCGTGCACGCGCATGAAGGCAAGTACAAAGAGCGCGACCACGGGAGCAGTCAGCGAAGCCACGGGAAAGTCCTTGTAACGCGGGTCGAATACGAGGCCGAGCGCGACGTGCAGACTGGCGACGACGGTTGCCACGAACAGCAGCGTGAGGACCGGCGTGGTCCAGTCGCCGCGTCGCCAGGCCGACGCGGTGAGGGCGTTGGCGAAGCCGCTGAGCTGGTCGCCACGGGTGACGGCAAAGCTCACGGCCATGGGCACAACGAGGGCTAGGCAGAGCATGATGACGGCCCTCAGTTGATCGCCGAGAAAAAAGTTCTCTTGGGTCAGAGTCAGGGCAGCCCAGCCGAAGGTGAGGCCGGCCGCAAGTGCGATGCCGGCCACGACCAAGGTCCGCCGCCAGTTCGAGGCACTCTTTCTCTCGCCCAGCCAGCCCGCGATAAAGATGAGTAGGGCGGCGCCCATCCCGAGAGCCGCCTTGATCGCCCAATCCGGGTGATCCGACAAAGGCCTGCCGAATTGGAATTTCAGGTGTCTGGTGGAGTCATAGAGGCCCCAATGACCGCCGACTGTCCCTTCGAGCCGCCGCTTCCACGGCTGATCGAAGGCCTCGATGAGGTTCGCCCTCCACGCCTCTTTCTTGGCCGCCGCCACGATCCCGGTCAGCACGCGAGCCTGGTTCACGGGAGAAGGCAGGGCTTGTCCCCGCATGCGTCCGGCGCTCGGCCAGCCGACCTCTCCTATGAAAATCTCCTTATGGGGGAATGCCTCCGTAATCCTCTGCCGGACGTCGCGGACATGCGCCAGGACATCGTCCGCGGCAACAGGGTCATCTTCCCAATAGGGCAAGATATGGATGGTCACGAAATCGACCGCGTCGACAAGCTGAGGAGCCTCCAACCAGAACTCCCAGACATCCGCATAGGTGACCGGTTTGCCGGAACGCTGTCTAACCTCGCCGATATACTTTTTGAGTTGGGGGATGGACAGTTCGCCTCGCAGCAGCGTCTCGTTGCCACGATCAAAGCTTCGATGACGTCTGGGTGGTTCTTGGCGAGTGCAAGGGCCAACTCGATCTCGTCCCGATTGTTGGAGCGATCCCGGCTAAGCCAAATGCCCTGCAGCACCTTCAAGCCGTGCTCGCCGGCGATCGGGCGACCCTGCCGTGCTCCTTCGCGGCAGAATAGGTCCGAATGCAGGACGTGGTCCGGGATAGACGCTCCATATCTTCCGCGATCTGACGGTCGGGAATGATCTGATCCTCGGCAAACGGGGTCTGATCTCCATGAAACGGCGTGTAGGAGACGCAGCCAAGTTTCTCGCCTTGTCCGAGGGGCGAAGGGGGCAGGGGCAGGGGCCGCCCCAACCAGTACCAGCAGCCGGCGATGGCACCCAGGACGGCTAGGGCGAGTATGGAGCGGAGCATGGAGAGACGCGGGCGGTGACAAGAACCAGGTTGGAGCTGCCCCTGCCGCCTTGGGTGGTGCGACAAAGATGCAGCCCGTTCACTCCCTCACCTTACCGATGCACACGCCGCTAGAGAAGTGATACACATTGTCTGCCGTGGCGCTGCCCAAATTGAGTGGTTGAACGCGTCATGCTTCAGTCTCGTATCAGTCCAATGCCGAGTTTCATCCGTATGGCCGCCGTCGTCCTTCTGGGGGGCGGCATTTTTGCAGGCCAGCTTGCGCCCCTATTGGCCCAGGACAAGCCAGACCAAAAGCCTCCGGGACAGGAGGAAGGATCTGGGAAGCCAGACGACCAGCCCGAGGGGGACGCCAAGGAGGCGGAGAACCGGGCCAAGGCGATAGACAAGGCGATCAAGGAATACGAGGACGCGGCGGCGAAGCTTCCGCCTAGGGTCGCGCGCCGGAATGCGTCTGGACAGGGCGGCGAATCTCGAGCCTTCTTTGGCGAGACGATCTCGGTACCGCGTCGCGCTATATGGAACTTTACGAGAAGTTCGGCTGCTCCCCGGAGCACGTCAAACTGGCCTTTCGTTGCGTCATCAAGCAAGGGCCGATTGATCCCAAAGCTGCCGAAGAACTGGCCTCCCGGGTCCACAATTGTTGGATGTCCCCCGAAGGGCCGAAGAAGGAGACGAATGCGGCGGCAAACTCGGCAAAAGGCGGAACCAAACCCGACTGAACGGGTTGGTATGGGGGAAACTGCAGACTTCTCTTCGCTTCGGCGATCGAGGGGGGAACATGCAGGTCGAGTTAAAAAGAGATCAAGGGAACAATGCGCAACGTCCTCGTCGCCTGTGTGGTCGTGTGTGCGGCTGCACTTCACGCATGCGTCTGGTTTGCCCTGCAGGACCGGGTCATTCCCCCGGATGCAAAGGGCACGCTCGCAAGCGTCTCCTTCTCGCCGATCAATCCCGACCTTGACGGGCAGGTGGACGAAACCACCGAAGCGCAGATCCGGTCGGATCTAGAGGCCATCGCGCCATACACGCGCACTGTGCGAACCTACGGCTCCACGGATGGGCTCGAGCTCGTGCCGAAACTTGCGGCTGAGTACGGACTGCGCGTCACTCTCGGTGCTTGGATCGACGAGCGCGAAGAACATAACGAGCAGGAGATAGAGAGCGCCATCGCGCTCACGAAAGAGCATCGCAACATCGACAGCGTCATTGTCGGTAACGAGACGATCTATCGGCAGCGCTCCGAAGAGGCCGACGCCGTTAAGGACCTCATCGAGAAGATTCAGCGCGTGAAGCAGGCAGTCTCGGTTCCGGTTTCTACGGCCGAGGTTTGGGATATCTGGCTCGATCATCCCGAGCTCGTTTCCGCGGTGGACTATATTGCCGTTCACATCTTGCCTTACTGGGAAGGTCTGCCGGGCGAGGCCGCGGTCGACCACGCCATGAACGTGTACCGGCAGCTGCGCGAGGCGTATCCCGGCAAGCACATCGTGATCGCCGAGTTCGGCTGGCCGAGCGCAGGGTTGAACCGGAAAGACGCAGTGCCTGGCCAGCTCATGCAAGCCGAGATCATTCGCGACTTCCTCACCCGGGCCGATGCCATGGGCATCGACTATTCGATCATTGAAGCGTTCGACCAGCCTTGGAAGACGTTCGAGGGGAGCGCCGGTCCTTATTGGGGACTGTTCAACGCGGACCGTGAGCCGAAGTTTTCGTTCACGGGCACCGTCGAAACACCGAACCTCACCCGCAATTTGATCACGGCTCTCGCGATCGGACTGCTCCTGTCTCTTGCGATCTTCGCCATCCCCGGCGTGAGGTTGATCCAAGCCGCCGTGCTTGCCGCGACGGCGCAGGGCGTCGGCGCCTGGTCGGCCGCCGTGGCCAACTATTGGTTGATGCACTACTTCGTGCTCGGCTCTCAGGTGGCGATGGTTGCGGGCGCCGTCTTGCTCTTGCCGCTGGTCCTCATCATCATGTGGCGCATTGACGAGCTCGCCGCCTTTACATTCGGGGCGAAGCCGGCGCGTCTCCTCCAGCGCCGTGAAGCTGCGCCGGCCCGGACGCCGCTCGTGTCCATCCACGTGCCGGCCTATCGCGAGCCGCCCGACATGCTGCGGCAGACCCTCGACAGCGTGGCTAAGCTGGACTGGCCAAATTTCGAATGCATCGTCATCATCAACAACACACCCGATCCGGCGTTGTGGGAGCCGATCGAGGAACACTGCCGGCATCTTGGCTCACGCTTCAAGTTCATCCGCGAAGACAATCTTTCGGGCTTCAAGGCCGGCGCACTCAGACTTGCCTTGGAGCAAACCGCGCCGGAGGCCGAGATCATCGGGGTCATCGATGCCGACTATGTGGTGCATCCCGACTGGCTGAAGGATCTCGTCCCGGCGGTCGAGGATCCGCAAGTCGGGCTCGTCCAGGCACCGCAGGATCATCGCGATGGCAACCGCACCATCACGAAAGCGATCATGAATAGCGAATATGCGGGCTTCTTCGATATCGGCATGGTCCGCCGGAACGAGGCAAACGCGATCGTCACGCACGGAACGATGTGCTTGCTAAGGCGTGAGGCCCTTCATGACGCGGGCAATTGGTCCAGCGACACCATCGTCGAGGACACCGATCTAGGACTAACGCTGCTCGAGCGTGGGTGGCGGGCGCATTACACGCGGTGCCGCTATGGGTGGGGACTCCTGCCCTCAGACTTCGCCGCGTATAAGCAGCAGCGTCATCGCTGGGCGTATGGCGGCACGCAACTCATCAAGAAGCACTGGCGCGCTTTCTTGCCTGGCGGCAGCCGGCTTACGCCGCAACAGCGCACCCAGTTCCTGTCAGGCTGGGTGACCTGGCTTGCGGCCGAGGCCGTCGGCGTTCTGATCGCCATCCTCAATTTGATCTGGATGCCGCTCGTAGCCTTTCTCGGCATCGCCGTGCCGCAGTCCGTGCTGCTACTGCCGGTATTGGCCACTTTCTGTGTGATGCTTTGCCATTTCATGGTGCTGTACCGGACCTGTGTGCGGGCGCCGATCTTCACCTCGTTTGGCGCTGCCCTCTCGGCCATGGCCTTGCAGCTGACAGTGGGCCGGGCCGTGGTGGAGGGATTCATCAAGGACGGGCTACCCTTCGCCCGCACGGCGAAAGGTGTCGGCAACTGGTCCGTGAAATTCCCGGCATTTTGGGAGGCGATCCTTGGATCGCTCCTCCTGATCGGCTCGCTCACGCTCTATCTCACCAACGACCAACAGGTTTTCGAGATCTCGGTGTTCAGTGTCGTGATGCTGGTGCAGAGCCTGCCCTTTATGGCGGCGGTGGCGATCGCGTTGCTTGAGCGCTCGCCGCTCAACCGATTTTCGACCTGGCGCCGGTTGGCGTCGCGGTCCACCTATGTCATGCGCTTCCCGCGCGGCCCGCGTCCCCGGCTTATTCACCGTTGATCTCAGCGTGTCGTCTGCGTCAGTACTAAGGATGCGTCACTCGACGCGCGGGCTTTGTCCACCGCGCAGGATCGTGTTGCCCTGATAGAGCGTGCGTTGGTCGATGGCATCGGGCTCGAGCCAATCCGCCTCACGCATCTGGCCGCTCTGGCCGTACACGGCGAGCGCGTTGCCGTAGGTGACTTTGCGGATGTCTTCCGCGGGCACGCCGCCTTCGGCGAGAAGCGCCGCCGTCTTCGGCACCGACAATGGATCCGAGACGCCCCAGTCGCACGCAGAATCCACGATCAGCCGCTCCGCGCCGTACCGCCGGACCAGCTCCAGCATGCGCTCCGCCGTCATCTTTGAATGAGGGTAGATCGAGAAGCCGGCCCAGAATCCGCGATCCTTGACCTCTTCGATGGTCTCCTCGTTGCAGTGGTCGATCACGACGCTCGACGGGTCCAGGCCATGTTCGACGACCACATCCATCGAGCGTGAGGTCCCGCGCTTCTTGTCGCGATGAGGGGTATGGATCATCACCGGCAGGCCGAGTTCCTTGGCGAGGTCGAGCTGGCGGCGGAAATAACTATCCTCCATATCCGTCTGCTCGTCGTAGCCGATCTCGCCGATTGCCACGACGCTCTCCTTCACGGCGAATCCCGGCAGCAAGTCCATGACCGCCTCCGCAAGCGGCTCGTTATTCGCTTCCTTTGAGTTCAGGCCGATGCAGCAATAATGGCGGATGCCGAACTGGCCGGCACGAAAGCGCTCGAAGCCGAGAATATGAGAAAGATAGTCCGCATAGCTGCCGGGATTGGTGCGGGGCTGGCCGATCCAGAACGCAGGCTCGATGACCGCCACGACGCCGGCTTCGGCCATGACCTCGTAATCCGTGGTGGTGCGCGAGATCATATGCGCGTGTGGGTCGATGAACATTACTCTTCTCCCTCAAAAAAACGCCTTAGGCTTCGGGTGCCGGCCAAGCGAGACGGCCGGCGTCGATCGCGGCGGCAAGAGCCGGCGCGCCGCTCAAAACATCCCGGGCCGCAGGCAGATCGCTCTGCGAGAGGGCGAGGGCGACCGCCGTTTTCTCTGCCTCGCTGCCGTCTCTCAGCACTTTGGCCAAGTCGTCCAGATCCTGCGCCGCGCAAAGGGGCCGACGCAGCGCCAGAGTTCCGGCGACACATTGCGTCCCGCCGCCAGCGCTCATGGGCATAGTCGATCAGCATCTCCGCAAGCTCCGGGTTTCGCCGCTCATCCAATCCTTGGATGGGCGCGAGCCGGCTGCCGACGAAGAGCGCCTTCAACACCATTTGATTCCATTGATCCTTGCTGAAAGTTTCGCGCGGGAAGGGGCTCGCGTGGGCGACGGCCTCGAACACGGGCTGCACATTGGAGCGCAGGCCCTCCGTTGCTATCGGCACCAAGCGCGCGGCGCTCGGATAAAGCGGCAGCCCGCGCAACAGGGCGATGTGCTCGCTCACCTCGCCCTGCGCCAAGAGGCGGCGGAGCTTCTCGGCGAATGCGTCTTTATCTCCATCGAAGCTCGCGAGCACGAACAGGATGCGCGCGGTCTGGTCGGCGCTCCAGCCGGTCGGATCGAGCCCGGGGCGTCGCGCCGCCGCGGCTTGCATCTCGCGCTCGTCGAGGGTGAGATCGGCCTTGCCAAGCCGGCGTGGCGCCAGACCGATCGCCATGGGAAGCGCCGGACCGCCCGTTGCGTTGCGAATGCGTGTCACCTGGTCCTCGAGCCAAGCCATTTGCTCGGTCGTGAGCCTCGGCGCGAGCCACGTGCTCAGGAGCGCGATGCGGTCGGCGGTCTCATCCAAGTCTGCGGTCATCGCTCGGGGACCCATCTAGGTTCCGGGAACATAACGCTGAAGGATCAGCGTCATTCCGAAGAGGGCAATGCAAACTGCCATGGCGGTCGCGGCGCCGGCGCTGGCGGCGGCAAGGGCGTCGGTCAGCGCGATGCTCGCGATCAACAGCCCGATGGCGCGGCCGACATCGCCGCTGCCCCGCCGGCTGAGAAGCAGGACGGCGAAGACGAGCGCCACGGCCAGGAGCAAGAAAGCAAAAGGGACCGGCCAAGACGAAGCAATGAGCGGCAGCGCGGCAACCAGCGGCGCGGCCAGCAAGATAAGCGCCGGCAGGTTGGAGACGCGGGCGAGCGACTCCTGCTTGGCGGCGAGCGTCAAGCCCGCCACGAACAGGAACATCGCGGCGGCGCCGATCAAGACGCGCGGTTCGAGCGCGGCGCCCACCGCCGCGGCGCTGCCCACATAGACAAGTGCCCGGCACAAACCCATGAGGACCGGGCTCAACGGATTTTTTTTGTGGTGCATGTCATAGACGACGATGGCCGCGGCGAGAGCCAGTCCGACCAGCCCGGATGCCAAACTGAGAGTCGCCAGCGCCGCGACACCAATCGCGAGCATGGCAAAACCGGCCCAAAGCACGGTCGCGGCCGGTGCTTCGCCTGAGGGAATCGGCCGGGTGGGACGCTCGCGGGCGTCGATGTCCCGGTCGAAGGCATCGTTGAGATACATGCCTCCGATATAAAGGAGTGACATGGAGATGCCGGCCACGAGGAGCACGCGCGTCGAGCTGCCTCCCGCCAGGGCGAGGGCCGCGATCACGTTCGACCACACCGTCGGAAGATTGGAGACCCGCCCCAGCCTTACTGCGGTCCGCCAGCCGATCAGGCGCGGAGCTGCGAGCGAACCCATTGAACCTCTCGTGCGATGTCCCCGGCAAGATCGCCGTGCCGCAAGCCTTCCGGAAGTACGCTCCAGGTATAGGTCTCGACTTCGAGATGCGGGGAGATCGGCCGCTCCCGGCAGAGACCGAGCAGGTGCCTGAGAGCGCCTGCGTCGAGCCGATCTCTCCGAATGAGTCGGCAAAGACCGGCACATGACAGTGCACGCGCCACTCGCCGGCGGCGGGGCTACGGCGCGCGGCGGCGAAAGCTTGGGGCAGGTCGATATGACGCGTCAGGGTTCCGTTCGACGCCTGCACGGTCTGATGCAAGTAGATGCCGTCGTCGAACGGGGCGAGCAGCGATTCGGTCCGTGATCCGGCCTCCGGCACGCACAAAGCCGAACTCAACTGTATCTTCGCCACTTGGATGCCGGCAGCCTCGATCTGCGCCAGGCTCGCGTCCAGGTCCTCGAACTCCACGGCCGCGTGGCAGACGTCGAAGCAGAGGCCGAGATGACGTTGCAGCGCTGCTCTCGCGTCGTCCGCCGCGAGCCCGCTGAGCCGGCTCATGCGTTCGACCCCCCGGTCTGAAAAGAGATGTGTCTCGAAGAAGGCGACCGCTTCGTCCGTGGTCTCCAGCAGGCAACACGGCTCAGGCTCGAGCGCGAGGGTGATGGTCTTGCCCGTGCGCTCGGCGATGGCGTGGAGATATGAGGCATGATGGATCATGGCCTCGGCGATCCGGCTCACGTCTTCGGCGGATTCGATTTTGGCTCGAAACGCACCGGGGACCGTGCTGATGCTCCCGCTCTGACCGTCCGGGAGAAGTGCGGCGAGGATGTCGGCGCATTGGTCGGTGAAGGCGAGACGCTCCGCAGAGCGCCAGTCCGGCTCATAGACCCGCTCCTTCACGGGGGTGCCATGAAACGGACCATAGGGAAACGCATTGATGGTGAAGACGTAGAGATCGTGCGCCGCGAGAAATTCCAGCAGCGCGTCAAGCCGATCCTGGACAGCGAGCACGGGCGCCGCCTTGCCTGAGATCCGCAAGCCGACGCCCATCGGCGCGTCGGGTGAAACGCGGCGCTTCACCTCGGGCAGATATCGCGTGAGGTTTGCCTCGATCTCCGCCCAGGTTTCACCCTCATGGATATTGGTGCAGTAGGTGAGGTGGGGCTTGCCCGGAAGCGCAAGCTGCATCAGCTGCCCCGCCCGGGCCTGAGCCATGTAAGCGCCTCGGCGATGAGAGCCTCATCCATGGTGTGGATCTCGATCCCAGTGCCGATATCCTCGAGCAGCGTGACCGTCAGTTCGCCGCCGAGATGCGCACGGAACTCTTCAAGTCCCGCGAGCAGTTGCAGGCGCCCGTCTTCCGCGCGCGCATCGCAGGCCGGGTGCCATAGCTCGAACCCGAGCCGCTCGAGCAGCGCTTTGACCCGCTGGTCTTGGCCCTCGGCCAAGTGGCCGGCGAGAACCGAGTAACGCGCGTCAAGGGCGAGCCCGATCGCCACAGCTTCGCCGTGCCGGAGGTCGTAGTTCGACAGCACCTCGAGCTTATGCGCAGCCCAGTGTCCGAAATCGAGCGGCCGCACACTGCCGCGCTCGAATGGATCGCCGCCGTGCGCGATCTGCCGCATATGCAGGATGGCGCAATGACGAATGAGCCGGTCAAGGGGCTCCGAGGCGAAAATGGCCAGCGCTTCCGCCTTGGTCTCGAGCCATTCGAAAAAAGGCCGCATCGCGGATGAGCGCAACCTTCACGGCCTCGGCCATGCCGGCTCGCTTGTCGCGTCCCGGCAAGACATCGATGAAGGCGGAATCGTTGATCACGGCCGCCGGCGGGGCGAACGTGCCGAGGAGGTTCTTGACGCCGAACGCATTAACGCCGTTCTTCACGCCGACGCCAGAGTCGTTCTGCGCCAAAACCGTCGTTGGCACCCTAATATGACGAATGCCCCGATGGGTCGTCGCGGCGACGTAGCCGATGAGATCGAGCAGCGCGCCGCCGCCAACGCCGACAACATAGGAATGCCGGTCGAGTTCAAGCTCAACCAGTCGGCTTTGCAGTTCGGCAACGAGGGCCGGAATATTCTTGGCGCGCTCGCCGCCCGGCACGACAAATGCCGGAGCAACGAGTTCGAAGACGTCACGATGCGCTTCCGAAAAACTATCGATGCGCCGGATCAAATCCGGCATCTCGCGCACGACCCCATCGTCGACGAACATGGCGAGCTTGGGCTTTACGTCGTTGCCGAGCATCGCGATGACCTCGGGCAACGCGCTTCCGCCGCCAGAAAACAGATCGCGCGTGAAATAGACGGGATATTCGTAGGCAATATTGAACCGCTGGAATAACACCCGCCCTTCACCAGAGGCGTCGACGCGTTCCAGCGCGTCAAACATAACGCTCGTCACAGATCGTCCTCCCCAAATGAGAGCGTCATTTGCACTCTCTTTTTGTGACGTAACTGTGCGCGGTTTGTCCCTGCCGGGTCAACGTGGATCGGTCGCTTAGGCGTTGCTTGCTTTGCCCTCTTCGCGCGGCAAGAGTCCCCCCTGGCTTGCAACACTTCACATGCAGATGTGCTCCGCAAACACTCCGCGCGTCGAATAGCGTGACGGATCGAGACGTCGTGCTGAGGGGCACGCGGCTTGTGCTGCTTGGGTGCAGGGATGAACCCCGGCCCAGGTGCGAAAGTGATCGTCAACGATCACAAATCCAGAAAGGGAGGATTTGTAATGAGAATGCGGTTGTTAGTTACCGCGTGCGCGATCGCCGTTGGTTCGGCGCTCGCATTTCCGGCGGGTACATTTGCCCAAGAGAATCCCACGGAACCAGACCAGGTCGCGCGCCTGGAGGTAAGATTCCAGGCGATCCGAAGATTGCCCTGGTGAAAATCGCCGATGGCTTCAACGATCCCACGAGCGCCGTCTCCGCGAACGACGGAACCGGGCGCATCTTCGTCGTCGAGCGTGTCGGCAAGATCAAGATCGTGAGCCAAGACGGTAAGATCAACGACGAGCCGTTCCTCGACCTGACAAAGAACACGCCGCTTGGCAGCGAAGTGCAGACAGGCTTCGTCGAGCAAGGCCTGTGGTCGGTCGCCTTCCATCCGAAGTTCAAGGACAACGGGTACTTCTACGTCAGCTACTCGTCGCTTCCGTTTAACGGTGCGCACATCGTCGCGCGCTACACGGTCGACAAGAGCAGCCCCGACGTGGTTTCCGTCGATCGCGCCAACGAGACCGTCAAGGTCATCATGAATATCCCGCAGCCGTACTACAATCACTATGGCGGCGGCATCCACTTCGGGCCCGACGGCTACCTCTATATCGGCAAGGGCGACGCCGGCTGGGAAGGCGATCCGCTGAACGCCGGTCAGGACCTTCAAGAATTGTGGGGCAAGATGCTGCGCATCGACGTCGATACAGCCGACGACGTGCCCTACGCAATTCCCAAGACCAACCCGTTCTATCGGGCGAACGACCCGCGCATGATGGCGCTGTTCGGCATCACCGAACAGGGCTTCTCCAAGCTTGCGATCGGCGCGCGGCCGGAGATCTGGGCCTATGGTCTTCGCAACCCATACTCCTTCGAGTTCGATCCGAAGAGCGGGCAGCTCTACATCGCCGATGTCGGTCAAAACCACTACGAAGAGATCGACTGGGCGCCCAAGGGCAGCAATGGCGGCTACAACTACGGTTGGAAGTTCAACATGGGCACCCAGTGCCATCCTTCCACAGGACCGGATGACACCTGCCCGATCGTCGGCACGCTCCCAATCTCCGAGTATCCGCATCAGGAGCCCTATCCGGGCGCCGAGAAGCTGAACGAGGGCTGGGGCTGCGCGGTGATCGCGCTCGGTGTCGCCAACTATGGCGGTATGGACGGCGTGTTCCTCGCTGGCGATTGGTGCTCGGGCCGTGTGTTCGCTACGGCTTGGGACGGCAAGAAGTGGCAGATGGACGTCCTGGCGCAGACATCGCTGATGTTCACCGGCGGTGGTCTCGATGAGGATGGGACCGTGCTTGCCGTGAACTGCAACTGCTTCTACACGGAAGATCAGGGTGCGACGCAGAATCCGCCGGGCGCTTTGTGGCGGATCGTGGCAGCGGACGAGGTGCCGGACGGCGCCGAGGTCGCCAAGACCAAGAACTGACGAGAAGTCGATAGTCTCGATCCAGTGGAGGCTCTTCCCCGGACAGGGAGGAGCCTCCTCATTTCTATCTTGAAGAAAATAAGGTTCGCACCTCCGTCATGCTCAACCAGCTCCGCTCTGCGCGCGTTCGTACCCTCTTTCTCCTTGCTACAGGCGTCATGTTCTTGAGTTTCGCGCCGTCACTGGCCGCGATCGAGTTCAAGAACGCGCTTGACGATTCTCCGCTCGACGTGGCGCCCGCGGACGGCGAGACGCTCACCGAGGCTGTCAAGGCGTTTCACGAGACGGGCAGCAATCCCTATGACGGCGACGATGCCGCGCTTGCCCAAGGCAAGAAGCTGTTCGACGAGAATTGCCAGGTCTGCCACGGGAAGGTGGGCGAGGGCCGCATGTGCCCCAGCCTTGTCGATGACAACTACGCCTATCCTCGCGTGACCTCCGATGTGGGGATGTTCGAGGTGATTTATGGTGGCGCGACCGGCGCCATGCGCGCCTACAAGGGACGCCTGACGCAGGACCAGATCCTCCACGTCATCGCCTATATCCGCTCTTTGGAGCCGCAGTAAGCGTGGCCTTGTTCGAGCGCCGCTTGGCGGCGGGCGCTAATCGCCGCGAAGGACTCGGTGCATGCATCCGCTGATCGTCCTCAATGTGGTGGGGCTCACGCCGCTCTGATCGGGCCGCACACCCCTAACTCTACCACGC
>NZ_LPWD01000419.1 GCF_001723295.1 Methyloceanibacter marginalis | reverse complement strand
ATGATGGGCCGGCCGCGCATGGAGCCGGAGTTGTCGAGCAGAAGCGTCACCACCGTGTCGCGGAACTGGGTATCGCGCTCCTGCTTGAAGGTCAGCGGGTGCATGGGGTCGATGATCACGCGGGTCAGCCGCCCGGCGTCGAGCATGCCCTCGTCGAGATCGAAGTCCCAGCCGCGGTTCTGCTGGGCGAGCAGCCGGCGCTGAAGCCGGTTGGCGAGACGGGCCACGGCCCCGTGCAGCGCCACAAGTTGCTTGTCGAGAAAGGCGCGCAGCCGATCGAGCTCTTCGAGGTCGCACAGATCCGGGGCGTCGATGATCTCGTCATAGGCCCGGGTGAACACCTTGTAGCCGAAGGCTTCGGGGTCATCGAGCACGGAGGTGTTGGGGCGCCAGGGATCGGAGCGGCGCGGCAGGTCTGCGGCCTCGGAGTCGCGGTCGAGCTGATCGGTGGCCCGTCGTCCTGGTCCTCCAGGGTTTCCTCGGAGTCGTCGTCGGGCTCGCCGCGGGTCTCCTGCGCCAACTCGGCGCGGTCTTGGCCCTCGGCGCTTTGGTCCTCGTTGTCGGAGGCATTGGGATCGGACTCGCCGTCCTTGGAGCTATCCTCGTTCTCCTCGCCCTGATCGAGCTGGTCGGCCAGATTGAGCGCCGCGAGCACGTCGCGGGCGAGCCGGCCGAAGGCCTCCTGGTCCTCCAGGGTGTCGGGCATGCGGTCGAGCAGGTTGCGGGCGCGTTCCTCGATCCAGGGACGCCACAGATTGACCAGGGGCCGGGCTCTTGCGGGTGGCGCCGCGCCGGTCAGCCGCTCGCGCACGAGGAGTGACAGCGCATCGGGGAGCGGTGCCTCGTTGCGCTCGGTCTCTTCGGTGACGCGGCTGCGCGCGTAACGCTGCTCCACGCGCGCGGTCAGATTGGCCGCAACGCCGTCCATGCGCCGCGCGCCGATTGCTTCCACGCGGGCCTGCTCGATCGCCTCGAACACGGAGCGGGCATCGCGCCTGTAGGCGCGAGCGCCTTATGGAGCCCGTCATCGTGGCAGGAGATGGACAGGGCGGCCGCGTCCGCGTGACCGCGGATCACCGCGATCTCCTCTCGGGTCGGGACGCGAGAGGGCTCTGGCACCCGCGCGGTCTTGCCCGCAAGGCCCGGGGGCCTCCGTGGAGAACACCACCTCGACGCTGCTATCGGCGGCGAGCGACCGGGTGGTGAGCGACACGGCACGTTTGAACGGATCGAGGGGCGCCTCTTTCCGCTTGTTCGCGGTCATGGGGTCAGCTCAAGGCCACGTTGGCGGTCGATTGCGGCAAGTCCTCACCAAAGCAGCGCTGATAGAACTCGGCGATCAGGCCGCGCTCCAGTTCGTCACACTTGTTGAGGAAGGAGAGCGCGAAGGCGGTGCCCACGTCGCCGAAGATCTCGGCGTTCTCCGCCCAGGTGAGCACCGTGCGCGGGCTCATCACCGTGGAGAGGTCGCCGTTCATGAAGGCGTTGCGGGTCAGCTCCGCGACACGGACCATGTTGGACACGGCCTTTCGGCCTTTCTCGGTGTTCCATGACTTGGCCTTGGCCAGAACGATATTCACCTCGTCCTCATGGGGCAGATAGTTCAGCGTGGCGACGATGGACCAGCGGTCCATCTGACCCTGGTTGATCTGCTGAGTGCCGTGATAGAGGCCGCTCGTGTCGCCGAGCCCGATCGTGTTCGTCGTGGCGAACAGACGGAACGAGGGATGCGGCCGGATCACCTTCGACTGGTCGAGCAGGGTGAGCCTGCCCGAGACTTCCAGAACCCGCTGAATGACGAACATCACCATCGGGCCGGCCGCGTCATACTCGTCGAAGCAGAGCGCCGTGTTGGTTTGGAGCGCGTAAGGCAAGATGCCCTCGCGGAACTCGGTCACCTGCATGCCGTCCTTGATGACAATGGCGTCCTTGCCGACGAGATCGATCCGGCTCACGTGGCTGTCGAGGTTGATGCGGATGCACGGCCAGTTGAGCCGGGCCGCGACCTGCTCGATATGGGTGGACTTACCGGTGCCGTGATAGCCCTGAATCATTACGCGGCGGTTGTGCTTGAATCCGGCAAGGATGGCGAGCGTCACGTCCCGGTTGAACAGATAGTCGGGGTCGAGATCGGGAACGTGCTCGTCCGCTTGCGCGTAGGCCGGCACCTCCAAATCGCTGTCAATGCCGAAGACTTGGCGCACGGATACCGTCATGTCCGGCAAACCGGCGCCGTTCTGGGCAGCTTCAAGTGTCATGATCGATGATGAGCCTGTGTGTCGCGTTTCAGTGAGGGTCCCGGAATCCCGTAAAACCCTGATTTTGGTGGGGGCCGGCCCAGCGACCTATGCAAGCCCCGCCTGTCTTAGATAATTATAGGCTTGGATCACTTCGCGCAACTTGTCCTCCGAGGATCGGTCCCCCTCGTTGTGATCCGGGTGGAGCCTCTTAACCAACTCCTTGAAGCGGGCCTTGATGTCCCCCTTGGTGGCATTGTCCTCGAGATCGAGCTGACGCAGCGCCTTCTTCTCCAGGCGCTTGAGGGGCCGGTTCGGCGCCGCGCCGGGCTTCGCGCCGCCGGGCGCGTTCTCGCCAAACAGGCCGAAGGGGTCTTGGGCCTCGAAGCGGTGGGCGTAGCCGCCCTTGCGTGCGGCGGTTTTCGCCCGATTGCGCGCCCAGGAGTTCACGCCCACGAACCAGGTTGGGCGGTTGCCGATGGAGTCGCTCTTCTGCTGTTCGACCACGTCATCATCGGGCAAGCCCGAGAAGTAGTTGTAGCCCTTGTTATATGCGCGCACGTGGTCGAGGCAGTAGCGGTGATACTGGCCTTCGAGGCCACGGCCTTTCGGCGCCGGGTAGAGCCCGGGCTCGCCGCACCCCTCCCACTCGCATTTGGGGCAGGTATCGCGCAGCAGACGGTTCTCGTCGGGCTTGACGCGGAGGCGGTCGAAGAATTTTGAATCGAGCTTCATGGAATCGGCATTATGGGAAGCTGTATTGGTCACAACAAGAATGGCTCCACGATGACAATAGCGATAGTCTGGCCGGTTAACTGCCGCGCACGGCATCGTTGGAACCGAGGACAGTCCTACGCATGAACGTCGAACAGTCGATTAAAGAGAAGTTAGCCCAAGCGTTCGCGCCGGTGGCGCTCGATGTGGTCAACGAGTCCCATCACCACGCGGGCCATGCGGGGTCACCCGGCACTGGCGAAAGCCACTTCGCCGTTAAAGTGGTGTCGGAAGCCTTCGCCGGCAAGTCGCGGGTGGAGCGCCACCGCATGGTGAATGCGGTTCTGGCCGACGAACTCGCGGGTAAGATCCACGCGCTCGCCATCACCGCGCTCAGCCCGGAAGAGGGCGCGCGGGCCTCATGAGGCCGCGTCGGTTTCCTTGGTCTCGGCGCGGTGCTTGTCCAGCGGCATCACGCGTAAGCTCGTGATGCGGTTGCGGTGGCGCTTCAAGACCTCG
Source organism: Methyloceanibacter marginalis (assembly GCF_001723295.1). Taxonomy (GTDB): domain Bacteria; phylum Pseudomonadota; class Alphaproteobacteria; order Rhizobiales; family Methyloligellaceae; genus Methyloceanibacter; species Methyloceanibacter marginalis. The sequence continues at coordinate 4,740 of NZ_LPWD01000419.1, read as the reverse complement.
AACCGGAAATCGTGGAAGGTGAAGGCTTGGCCCGGATTGGGGATGGTCTGCGCCTCGTGAATGACGAGTCCGGCCACGGTGGTCGCTTCCTCGTCCGGCAGGTCCCATTCCATGAGCCGGTTCACGTCGCGGATCGGCACCAGCCCGTCGACGATCAGCGAGCCGTCCGGTTGCGGTTTGGCGAGAGCCGCGGCGATGTCGTCCTCGTCGGTGATGTCGCCGACGATTTCCTCGATGATGTCCTCCAGGGTCAGTAGTCCCATCACCTCGCCGTACTCATCGACGACGATGGCGAAATGGGCTTTGCGCTTGAGGAAGGCGTTCAGCTGATCTTTCAGCGTCGTGGTGTCCGGCACGAACCAAGGCGGGGCGGCGAGCGTCATGACATCGATCTTGGAAACGTCGCCCTTTGAATCGCGCAAGGCCTGAAGCAGCGTCCGTGCATGCAGAACGCCGACGATCTCCTCGCGCTCGCCGCGCCAAAGCGGCAGCCTGGTATGCGGGCTCCTCAGCGCAGCATCGACGATCTCGCCGGGCGGCAGATCCGCGTCGATCGCGTCCATGTTGGTCCGATGCACCATGATGTCCGACACGGCGAGATCGCGCAGGTCGAGCACGCCGCCCAGCATGTCGCGATCGAGCTTCACCACGCCGCCTTCCTTGTGGTGCAGCTCGATGGCGCCTCTGATTTCTTCATGCGCCGACAGCACGTCGGCGTCATCGGCGATGGAGCTGCCGAACAGGCGCAAGGTATGGCGCACGAGGAACTGCAGTGTCGCGGTCACCGGCGCCAGCACGGCGACAAGCACTTTGAGAATCGGCGCCACGGCCAGCGCCATGCGGTCGGCGTTAAGGATGGCGTAGGTCTTGGGCAACACCTCGGCGAACACGACCACGACCACGGTCATGACGATGGTGGCGTAGACAACGCCGGCCTCGCCGAACAGCCCGAGAAAGAGGCTGGTGGCCAGCGCGGACGCGGCGATGTTGACAAGGTTGTTGCCCAGCAGGAGCGCGCCGATCAGCCGCTCGCGCGAGGAGAGCAGCCGGGTCACGAGCTTGGCCCGGACGTTGTCATCTTCCTCGAGCGCGTGCATGCGCGCGCGGCTCGCGGCCGTCAGCGCCGTTTCCGAACCTGAGAAGAAGGCGGAAACGACGAGAAGGCCAACGATAGCGCCGAGCGTAAGGCCTAATGCGAGGGTCATGCTCGCGCACACTCCCGCTTCAAAAAGTCGGTCACTTGCTCCATGGACACGTCATTCTCGACGAAGGCTTGGCCGATGCCGCGCACGAGCACGAGCACCAGCTTGCCGCCGGTGACCTTTTTGTCCTGCGCCATGAGGCGCAAGAGCTCGCCGGGCGTCGGCGTGCCGCCGGGAATGGCGGCGATCTCGGTAGGAAGGCCCACGGCGCGGAAATGCTGCGCGACGCGCGCAGCGTCGTCTTCCGCGCACAAGCCGTGTTCGGCGGAGTAGGTGAAGGCGAGCCGCATGCCGATAGCGATGGCCTCGCCATGCAGCAGCCGGTCGGAGTAGCCGGCGAAGGCTTCCAGCGCATGGCCGAACGTGTGGCCGAGATTGAGCAGGGCGCGCTTCCCGCTCAACTCGCGCTCGTCCGCGGCGACGATCTCCGCCTTGGCGCGGGCGCTCGTCTCAACGGCGTGGCGGCGCTTGCCGTCCTGGCCTGCGAAGACGTCGTTCCAGTTCTCCTCGAGCCAGACGAAGAACCGTGCATCTCCGAGGAGCCCGTATTTCGCCACTTCGGCGTAGCCCGCGCGAAACTCCCGGTCGCTCAAGGTCGACAGCAGCGAAACGTCGGAGAGCACGAGGCTCGGCTGATGGAAGGTGCCGATCAGGTTCTTGCCCTGCTTGGTGTCGATGCCGGTCTTGCCGCCGATGGCCGAGTCGACTTGGGCCAGGAGCGAGGTCGGCATCTGCACGACGCGCACGCCGCGGCGCAGGATGGAGGCGGCGAAGCCGGCAAGGTCGCCCACGACACCTCCGCCAAAGGCAATGACGCAGTCGCCGCGCTCGACGCCGAGATCGAGCAGCGTCTCGCACAGCTTGGCCAGCACGGGAAAGCTCTTGCTCGCCTCGCCGGGCGCGACCGTGGCCGAGCCGAGAAACACGCCTTCTTTCTCGAGGCTCGTCTTGAGCGGCGCGAGATGAAGGTCGGCGACATTTGCGTCACTGACGACGGCGAAGCGTGCACTGGGCAGAAGCGCCTTCAGACGCGCACCCGCGGCGCGATGAGGTCCTCGCCGATGACGATCGCATAGCCGCGCTCCGCCAGCGGTCGATGCTCGTCTCGTTTGTACCGGCGGCGAGTCCCGCCGTGCTGTCGCCCAGTGCACCTTCTTGCGGCGCGGTTTTTGCGCGGGCATCGCATCGCAGCCGAGTTTTGCGGCGAGCGCGTCGATCACGTCGCCGACGATCACCTCGTGAGGCACTTCGCGGCTCTCAACGGTGATGTCGGCTTGTGCATAGACGGGATTGCGCTCTGCCATCAGCGTCTTCATTACGGTTTCGGGGTCGTCCACGGCAAGCAAGGGCCGGTTGTCGCGGCGCCCGACACGTTTCATGAGCACACGCAACTCCGCCTTGAGCCAGATCGAGATGCCCGTCCGCTCGATGGCGGCCCGGGTCTGCGGGTTCATATAGGCACCGCCGCCCGTGGCCAACACTTGGGGGCCGCTTTCCAAGAGCCGGGCAATGACCTTGCGCTCGCCGTCCCGAAAATAGCGCTCGCCATGCTCGGCAAAAATCTCTTTGATGCTCTGGCCCGCCGCCTGCTCGATCTCGCTGTCGGCGTCGGTGAAGGGCAGATCGAGCCAGTTCGCCAGGCGCCGGCCCACGGCCGTCTTGCCGGCGCCCATGAGCCCGATCAGCACGACGGAGCGCGTGCCCAGAAATTGGCGGATTTGCGCCAATTGCCGGTCGCGGTCCTTGCTATGTTCAGCACGCGTAAGGTCATCTTCGCTGGGGGAGCCTTGATTTGTCCCATGCTGACAGGACAGTGTCGAATCGTCCATGATAGGGATTGTAGGGGGTTAAGGCGCCCGGTGGTTTTGAGTCATAATAGACCCCCTGCTGGGGACCAATAGACAGTTAGGAACACGAGCGCCTCGATGCCAACTTTGTTTCGTTTCCTCGCGGTTTTAGGGACGATCGCTGGTATCGTCGCGGGAAGCCTTTATGTGCTCGCCGAATACTTTCAGCCAGAGCCCAAGGAAATCTCCAAAGCTTTGCGCAACGTCAAGGCGGAGCCCCTTGCTGCGGACGCCACCGCTTCCACCACGCCGAAAGAGCCGTCCATCACCTTGCCGCCGACCCATCGCGCGCAATAGATCCGCGCCGCCGGCGAGGGGGTAGAGCCTTGGCCGGGACCAAGAACGCGAAGGCCGTACACGACTCCGAGCTTGCGCTCTTCCTCGACATGCTCATGGCCGAGCGCGGCGCCGCCGCCCACACTATCGACGCCTATACGCGGGACATCTCCGACTTTCTTGCCTTTCTCGCCGCCAAGAAGAGCAGCGCGGCAAAAGCCTCCGCCGATAATGTGCGCGCCTATCTCGAAAGCCTCGCGGGCAAGGGATTGGCGCCCACCTCGCGCGCCCGGAAGCTCTCGGCCATCCGCCAGTTTTTCCGCTTTCTGTTGGGGGAGGGGTTGCGTGCCGACGACCCGACCTCCGCCATCGACAGTCCGAAACTGGGCCGGCCGCTGCCGAAGATCCTTTCGCTCTCCGAGGTTGAGACCCTGATCGAAACCGCCAAGCTGGCCTGTGACACGTCGGCCGAGGGCGCCCCCCGCCGGCGGGCCCTGCGGCTCTATGCCCTGCTCGAGACGCTTTATGCCTCGGGCTTGCGCGTGTCGGAGCTGATCGCGCTGCCGCGCAACGTGCTCGCCGCGGACGACCGGGTGCTGACCATCACCGGCAAAGGCGGACGGGAGCGGCTCGTGCCCCTGAACGAGGCGGCGCGCGGCGCCCTGGCCGCGCATCTCGTGCTGCTCGAGGACGACGAGGGGCTTGCCGCGTCGTTGTGGCTGTTTCCCACCGGAGACGGCGGGCAGCACATCACCCGTCAGCGCCTCGGCCAGGAGTTGAAGGGGTTGGCGCTCGCCGCCAATCTCGATCCAGCCCGGGTCTCGCCGCATGTGCTGCGCCATGCCTTTGCCAGCCATCTTCTGGAGAGAGGCGCGGATTTGCGCACGGTCCAGCAACTTCTGGGGCACGCGGACATCTCGACCACGCAGATCTATACCCATGTGATCGAGGAGCGCTTGCGCCGGCTAGTGGAGCAGCATCACCCGCTGGCTCAGGCTCACTTAACGAAACGGCGCTAGTCTCCGGGTTGACGCGACGCGGCCGCCGGTTGACAGGCAGTCGTCACGAGGCCAATTACAACCGGATTTCCGTTGTCTTTCCTTTTGTCGTAAGGATGCCCGCTCGGGAAAATCCGGGTTTCCCAAGGGGTCTAGCCAAGCTGCATGCGTACATATCTCGATTTCGAAAAGCCGATCGCGGAGCTTGAGAGCAAGGTCGCCGAGTTGAAGGCGCTCTCGGGCGGCGATGAATCCGTGTCAATCAACGAGGAACTCACGCGGCTTGAGACCAAGGCGCGCGATGCGCTGGTGGCGACCTACGCGGAGCTCACGCCGTGGCAAAAGACGCAAGTCGCCCGCCACCCTGAGCGGCCGCATTTCAAGCATTATATCCAAGGCTTGGTTCGGGACTTCACG
>NZ_LPWD01000418.1 GCF_001723295.1 Methyloceanibacter marginalis | reverse complement strand
CCGGATCGAGGTGAACGCCGTCGACGGCACTCACTTTCGTCACTGTGCCGGCGTCGAGGAACAAGACGCCGAAACCCTTGGCGATCGTCCTGTAGGCCTCGCCGAGCCCACGCGATGTCGCTTGGCCGCCCCCATAGAACAGGGACATCTCCGCGCTGAGCGAGCCGAGAGGAGGGGGTGCAATCAGAAGCGCTTTGGGTGGCGTCGCGCCGGGTCCTGCGAGGCTCGCGTTGACGGCGCGGATCAGCGCCCCGCAATTCATGGCGATCTTGCCTGCCGTGAGACCATAACTTGGCGCACTGTCGTTGGTACCCAGCATGATAGCGACCACGTCGAGCGGGGCATGGGATTCCAGCAGCGTCGGCAGCATCGCGAGACCGTTGCGATTGGGCCGCGAAGGTTCGTCGGTCGCCACGGTGCGGGCGTTCAGCCCTTCCTCGATCACCCGGACGCGGCCCTCTAACGTGCCCTCAAGCACGCGGGGCCAGCGATCTTCCGGCGGAAGCCGCGAACCGTTCTTTGGGCTATAGCCCCAAGTGATTGAATCGCCGAAACACAGGATGGATTTCGTCAATCAAGCGTCCCTCAGCCAGCGCGGCGTGACTTCCGGGAGGCCCGTCGCGCCTTACGTTGCTGGGTAGCATCTTCATGGAGCTCAGCCATGAAGCCAACCCCTAAGGCGACAAGGACGATGGAAAAGGGCAGCGCGGCCGCGATCGCCATGGCCTGAAGCGCGCCGAGACCGCCGGCGATCAGGAGCGCCGCAGCCACCGCGCCGATGCCGATGCCCCATTGCACGCGCTCGAGTATAGGCGGCTCCGTATGCCCGCCGGATTGCATGGTCGTGACGACGAGCGTGCCGCTATCGGCGCTCGTCACGAAAAAGATCGCGACCAGCAAGGTGGCCGCGGCGGCGACGATCGTGGCGAAAACACCGGTCTGCAAATAGTCGATCATGACGTAGAGCGAAAGAGCAGGGGCGTTCTTGGCGATGTCGATGATGGCCGGTCCCGCACGCGCCGCGGAGATCGCCGCGCCTCCCATGATCGACAGCCAGACGAACGTGATGCCCGTCGGCACCAGGAGTACGCCGAGAATGAATTCCCGCACCGTGCGTCCGCGCGAGATACGCGCAATGAAAAGTCCGACGAACGGCGTCCAGCTTATCCACCAGCCCCAGTAGAACGTGGTCCACGAGGACGCCCAGCCCGTGTCATCGCTTGCCGTCTCGTAGGTGAGCCACGGCAGCTGCGCCAGGTAGTCGCCGAGCCGAAGCGTGAAATTGCGCAAGATCGGTTCGAGCGGCGCTGAAACGAGCACGACGGCGAGGATGAGTGCCGCGAGCCAGATATTGGCAAGCGACAGCAATCGAATGCCGCGGTCGAGGCCCGAGCTGACCGAAAGCACCGCGGCGCCGGAGATCACCGCCACGAGCAGAAGCTTGTGCTCCGTCGAGACATGCCAGCCGAACAACCGATTGAGCCCCGCATTGATCTGATCGGCGCCGAAGCCGAGCGACGTGGCGAGACCGAACACGGTGGCGACGATGGCGACCACATCCGCAAGCTTGCCCGGCCAGCGATTGACGCCGTCGCCGATCAAGGGACGCATGGCGGAACGGACGGTGAGCGGCTCGGACTTGCGGAACGAGAAATAAGCGAAGATCAGTCCGGCGACCGTGTAGAGCGCCCAGGGCATGAGCCCCCAATGGAAGAAGGTGATTTCCATGGCCACGCGGGCCCGGATCACGCTCGACGGGTCCGGCCCCCAAGCCGCGATCAGCGGGTTGCCGGCATAATGGGTAAGGGGCTCGGCAATCGACCAGAATACGAGACCGATGCCCATTCCGGCGGCGAACAGCATGGCGGCCCAGGACAGCCAGCCGAATTCCGGCCTTTCGTCGTCGGCGCCGAGCCGCACCTTCCCCCAATGGCCGAGCGCCAGGACCACGCACATAATAAGCGCTGCTGAGACCACCGCGCCGTAGAGCCAGCCGGCGGATTCCGAGATGACGTCTCGGGCCGCGGCGAAGCTCTCCTCGGCGAGGGTCGGCCAGCCAATGGTCGCGACCACGAAGATCAGAACCACGAGTTTCGCGCTCGCCGGCACTCCGATCGTGCAATGGGCGAGGGGAGAGTCCGAGCCGCTGTCGCGGCCTGCCTCCACTAAGCCGCCTTACGGAAGTGCATGATGCCCCAAGCGAGCAGGCCGCCTTCGGCGCCGGACACCCAGTGCCCGAGGCCCTTGAGCATGCGGTTGACGAAAGCATCGCTTGCGCCGAGCTCGTCCCGGCGCGCATCCAGCTCCTCGGTGACGCGGGAGTAGTGAGTGCGCATATGCCCGGTCAGTTCCTCGACCTCGACCTCCTCGAAGCCGCGCCCGGAGAGTTCCTCGCGATAGAAGCCGAACGACGCGAGATCGGGCAGGTGGATACGGTCGTAGATGGGCTTCAGCGGAGTCGGATCTTGCAGGGCGTCCGCCTGCATGGGGTCGGTGAAGATGAACTCGCCGCCCGGCTTCAGCACGCGCGAGACCTCGTCCAGCACCGCGCGCCGGTCCGGCGCATGCAAAATGGCGTCCTGGCTCCAGGCAAGATCGAACGTCGCTTCCTCGAAGGGTATCGAGTCGAACGAGCCGTCGACCACGGTGATTTTGTCGTCCAGGCCGGCCGCGCGGGTGAGAGCCCGGTTGCGCTCGTTCTCCACGGCCGAGAGATTGAGGCAGGTGACTTTCGCGCCGTAGCGCTCGGCGAGGACGCGCGCCGCCCCGCCATAGCCCGAGCCCAGGTCGAGCACGTGCTTACCCTTGAGTGAGCCGGCCTTCGCCGCCATACGCTCGACGGTGCGCCGGCTCGCGGCGCTGATATCGGGGCCCTGATCGTAGAGCCCCACATGAATGTCCTCACCGCCCCAGATCGTGCGGTAGAAATCGTCCGCCTCCGCGCTGTCGTAGTAGTCGCGGGCAAGCGCAATGGTCTGATCAGTTGCTGCCATAGCTCTTCTCCGCGACATGGATGAAGAAGTCGGGATCCGTCTCCTCGCCTTCCTCTTGGAAGTCACCGTAGGAATGGATTTGCTGGAAGCCGGCCTGGCGCAGCAACTTGCGCGTGTAGTTCTTGCGCAAGGGGAACATGTTGAGATTGTGCCGCGAAGCGTCCGGGAACACATACTCGAAGCGGGCAAGGCCGTCGTCCACATGGACCGGCTCGGCCGTGACCTGATCGCCGCAATAGTAATATTTGTGCTTGCTGGCGAAGCCCTCGTCCAAGATGCGGTCGTAATTCCGCTGGTCGAGGATCAGGATGCCGTCATGCTTCAGCGCGGCGTAGAACTCGGCAAGTGCACGCCTACGGTCGTTCTCGTCGAACAGATGGGTGAAGCTATTGCCGAGACAGATGATCGCGTCGAATTTGCCGCGCACGCTCTCATTGAGCCACCGCCAGTCGGCATGAATGGTCTTGAGCACCACGTCATGCTGGCAGCCATTATCGAAGGCCTTGGCGAGCATTTCGGCGGAGCCGTCGACGGAAGTGACGTCGAATCCGGCCTTGAGGAGCTGGACGGAGTGAAACCCCGTGCCAGCGGCGACATCGAGAACGCTCTCTTTGCCGCGTGCTTTTAGAACATCGATGAAAAAGCGGCCTTCACTTCTCGCGCGCTGATTCCAATCGATGAGTTCATCCCACTTCTCGACAAAACCCCGGACATATTCCGTGACGTACGTATCGGTCTCCCGGACCTTGATCGGATTATCGCCGTAGTCTTGCGTGGTCGTAGGGACAAACAAAGTTCTCGTTGCGTCCGAGATGGGGGCCTCCCTTTCTCTAGGATTGATGCGCCAGATTTTTTGAGTGAGGAGCCTATAGCATCATGAGGCCGCGCTGGCCACCCAACCAGCGGCAGTCAGCCTCTCCGAATGCCCGATATTCGCGAAGCAGGGCAATGCAGGGCAATAAAGCACTTATATATCAAAGGCTAATTATTCTGCTGCGGCTGGGGTCACGCGCCAAATTGTGTTGCCCACGTCGTCAGCAACGAGCAGTACGCCGGATTTATCGATGGCCACGCCCACGGGCCGGCCATAGGCGTCATCTCCCTCGCTCAGGAAGCCCGTGAGAAAGTCTTGCGGCTCGCCCGTGGGGCGACCGTCCTCAAACGGCACGAAAATCACCTTGTAGCCGCTTGGGGGCCTTCGGTTCCAGGACCCGTGCTGGCCCACAAAAGCGCCGCCCCGATAGCGCTCCGGAAACAGCGTGTTGTCGTAGAAGGCGAGCCCAAGCGATGCGGTGTGCGGCCCGAGCGCATAGTCGGGCACGATTGCTTTTTCCACGAGGTCGGGCCGCTGCGGTCGCGCACGCGGATCGAGATGGTCGCCGAAATAGCTGTAGGGCCAGCCGTAGAAGCCGTTCGCCTGCACCGCCGTCATATAGTCCGGCACGAGGTCGCTGCCGAGCTCGTCGCGCTCGTTGACCGTGGTCCATAGCGCCCCGCTCTCCGGGTGGAAGGCGCAGCCCCACCGGATTGCGCAAGCCGGAGGCGAAAAGACGCGATTGACCGGTGCCGAGGTCGATCTCGTGAAGTGCGGCCCGGCCTTCCTCGTTGTCCATGCCATTTTCGCCGATATTGCTGTTGGACCCGACGCTGGCGTAGAGGCGCGCGCGTCCGGGCTGGCCACGATGTTCTTGACCCAATGAAGATTGAGGTCCCCCGCCGGGAGATCGGCGATTTTCTCTCCTTTAGCCGTGATCTCCGTGGCGCCTTCCGTGTAAGGAAAACGCACCACACCATCCGTATTGGCCACGTAGAAATCGTCCCCGACCAGGGCCATGCCGATCGGCGAATTGAGCCCGGTGAGAAACGCCGAGCGCATCTCGACTTTGCCGTCCCCGTCCGCATCGCGCAACAAAGTGATTCGGTTCGCGCTTGGGACGTCGCGCCCGCCCAGCGCATGCCCAGTTGCATGATCCAGCCCATGAGCCCGCGTGTCAGGTCGGCTGCGGCGGCGCGGCACTCTCGGCCACCAGCACGTCGCCATTGGGCAAGACGTGCAGCCAGCGGGGGTGATCGAGGCCGGTTGCGAAGGCGTTCACGGTGAAGCCCGCAGCCGGCTTCGGCTTGACGCCTTCAGGCCAGCCTTTCGCGTGCGCCAGGACCACGGTCGGCAGAAGGGTCTGGACCGGCGGCGGCAGCTCCGGGTTCGGGCCGGTCCCCGCATCGACCGGTAGGGTGGCCTCGTCCCCACAACCGCTCAAAGCAAGGCAGAGCAGGGCGAGCGATAGAAATGCTGCAAGCCGAACGGGCATCATCAGTGGCCTTTTGCTTGGGACGCACGCATCGGCAGCACTATAGCGCCTGGATGGTGGTGAACCCCGGACGTGGGACAAAATGCCGTGATCTCTGCTCCAAATCGTTGGCGACAACCCCGTTTTCATTATGTAGTGATTACTAGGATTGTACCTGATGCCCCTGTGTTCGGCCGCCCGTTTGGGGTAGCTTCCTCCAATTGAGCCTTGCGCGCGAGTCGCCCCTCCCTGCGACCGGCGGGCTCGCCGCCTTGAGAAGCAAAGATGCAGCAAAGAAATCGAAGCGCGAAGCGCTCTGACGCGGACCGGTCGAGCGACGCCGAGGCGTCGGAAAGCACGGCCGATGTGTTGGAGCCTGGCGAGACCAAGTCCGAGGCGCCTGTGCCTAAGCCCGCCGAAGCCCCCGCGCAGCCCAAAAATCCGCCGGCTTCGCAGCGCGGCGGCCGCATTCTTCTAATCACGCTCGCGGTTCTCGCCCTCGCCGCGGTCGGCTACCGCTATATGGTCGCGCCGCAAGGCAGCGAGGAGGCCGCGAGCCAGGCGGCCGGACCGCCGGCGCCACCGGTCACCGTAGCGAAGCCGTTGGTCGAAACGCTCCGCGAATGGCGCGACTTCACGGGTCAATTCGAAGCGCAGGAATCGGTCGAGATTCGTGCGCGGGTGAGCGGCTATCTCGAGTCGGTCAACTTTACCGACGGCCAGCTTGTGAAGAAGGGCGATCTGCTCTTTGTGATCGAGCCACGGCCGTTCGAGATCGCCCTCGATTCCGCCAAGGCCCAACTTGACCAAGCGGAGGCGCAGCTCCAGCTCGCCAAGGTGCAGCTCGAGCGCACGGCGCAGCTCCGCAAGAACGACTACGCCTCGCAGCAAACCTATGATGAGCGGGCCGCGGAGGTGAAAAGCGCCACGGCGTCCCGTGACGGCGCGCTCGCCGCAGTCCATCAGGCGGAGCTCAATCTCGACTATACGCGCGTGCTCGCGCCGGTCTCCGGACGCGTCGGCCGCCACGAGGTGAGCATCGGCAATCTGGTCATGGGCAGCACCGGCGAGACCACGCTGCTGACGACCATCGTCTCCCTCGATCCCATCTGGCTCATGTTCAACGTGAGCGAAGGTGACGGCATGACCTACAAGCGCCTGATCCAGAAGGGAGAGGTCGAGTCGGTTCGTGACAACTTGGTCAAGGTCGAGGGCCAGCTCATGGACGAGAAGGGCTGGCCGCTCAAAGGGCAGATCGATTTCGTGGACAACCAATACGACCGATCTTCGGGGACTATCCGCGTGCGCGCCGCCTTCCCCAATCCGGACCTTTTCATCACGCCGGGCCAATTCGGCCGGGTACGCGTGCCGATGTCGCAAGAAAAACCGACCATCCTTGTGCCCGACGCCGCGGTGGTCACCGATCAGTCGGTGAAGCTGCTTTTCGCGGTGTCCGAGGACGGCACGGTTGTGCCGAAGCCGGTCGAGCTGGGCGAGCTGGCCGACGACGGCTTGCGCATTATCAGGAGCGGCATCACCAAGGATGACGAGATCATCATCAATGGGCTGCTTCGCGCGCGTCCAGGCCAGAAAGTCACGCCGGAGCAGGGCGAGATCAAGCCGCCCGCGGCCACGCCGCTAAGCCAGAAATAACGGGCCGGTCGCGGCAATGAATATCTCTCATTTCTTCATCGACCGGCCGATCTTCGCCGCCGTCATTTCCATCATCATCACGTTGATCGGTGGCGTGGCCTATTTCGCCCTGCCGATCGCGCAGTACCCGGAGATTGCGCCGCCTTCGATCCAGGTTACGGCGCAGTATCCGGGCGCCTCCGCCGAGATCGTCGCCAACACCGTCGCCACGCCGATCGAGCAAGAGGTGAACGGTGTGGACAACATGATCTACATGACGTCCCAGTCGACAGGCGACGGGTCCATGGCACTGACCGTGACCTTCAAGCTAGGCACCGATCTCGATACGGCGCAAGTTCTGGTGCAGAACCGGGTGGCCATCGCCACGCCAAGCCTGCCTGAGGAGGTGCGCGCGCTCGGCGTGCAAGTGGTCAAGCAGTCTCCCGACCTCATGATGGTCATCCATCTGAGCTCGCCGGACGACAGCCGCGACCTGCTCTACATCTCCAACTACGCCACGCTGCACGTGAAGGACGTGCTGTCGCGCATCGACGGCGTCGGCAACGTCACCATCTTCGGGGCGCGCGACTACTCCATGCGCGTCTGGCTCGACCCCGACAAGCTGGCGGTGCGCGATCTCACGGCGGGCGACGCGATCAATGCGATGCGCGCCCAGAACGTGCAGGTGGCCGCCGGCGTCATCAACCAGCCGCCAGTGCCCCAGCCGGGCGCGTTCCAGTTCAACGTGGAGACCCAAGGGCGCCTGACCACACCTGAAGCCTTTGGCAACATTATCATCAAGTCGGACAGCGATGGCCGGGTGGTGCGTGTGCGCGACGTCGCACGCGTCGAACTCGGCGCCGCCGACTACAACCGCAACGGCTATCTCGACGAGCGCGTGGCGATTCCCATGGGTATCTTCCAGCGCCCGGGATCCAACGCGCTCGAAACCGCGGACCAGGTCATCGCGGCCATGGAGCAGATGTCCAAGTCCTTTCCCAGCGGGCTGCGCTACGACATCGTCTACAACCCGACTGTTTTCATTTCGGACTCCATCGAGGCGGTGCTTCACACCATGATCGAGGCCGTGATCCTCGTGATCCTCGTTATTGTCATCTTCCTGCAGACATGGCGCGCGTCGGTCATCCCGATTGTCGCCATCCCCGTCTCGCTCATCGGCACGCTCGCTGTGTTGTCGGCGCTGGGCTATTCGCTCAATAACCTCTCGCTGTTCGGACTCGTGCTGGCCATCGGTATCGTGGTCGACGACGCCATCGTCGTCGTGGAGAATGTCGAGCGGAACATCCGCGAGGGCCTGGCGCCGCGCGAGGCGGCGCATCGCAGCATGGACGAAGTCGGCACGGCTCTGATTGCCATGACGCTCGTGCTCGGCGCGGTGTTCATTCCGACCGTGTTCTTGAGCGGCATTCTCGGTCAGTTCTTCCGGCAGTTTGCCGTGACGATCGCCACCGCCACCTTCATCTCGCTTCTCGTTTCGCTCACGCTGAGCCCCGCCCTCTGCGCGCTTCTGTTCAAGCCGCATGAGCCGTATCACGAGCGGAAGAATGTGATCTCACGCGGCATCGGCCGGTTCTTCCACTGGTTCAATATTGGCTTCGATTGGGTGTCGTCCAAATACGGCGCGCTCACGAGTCGTCTGATCCGCGTGGCAGGTCTCATGCTCGTGGTCTATGCCGGGCTTATCGGCCTGACCGTCTTCCAGTTCCGCGCGGCCCCGACGGGCTTCATTCCGAACCAGGATCTCGGCTATCTCATCAATATTATCCAGCTGCCGCCGGGCGCATCCCTGGCGCGCACCGACGAGGTCGCGCGCAAGGTCACGCAGATCACGCTGGATACGCCGGGCATCGCCCATGCCGTGCCCATTGTCGGCCTCGACGGCGCGACCTTCACCACGGCCCCGAACGCGGCGGTCGTGTTCACGCCCCTCGATGCCTTCGACGTGCGCGCCGAGAAGGGCCAAAGCGCCGATAGTATTTCAGCCGCCCTGAACCAAGCCTTCGCGGGCATCCAAGATGCCTTCATCATCAGCGTGTCGCCGCCGCCCGTGCGCGGCATCGGCACCACCGGCGGCTTCAAAATGGAAGTTCAGGACACCAAAGGCAGCTCCTTGGCGCAGCTGGAGCAGGTGGCGCAGTCCATTGCCGGCGCGGCCAACCAACAGCCGGGTTTGGCGGGCGTGTTCACAACGTTCAATACCCGGACACCTAGTGTCTATGCGGATATCGACCGCGTGCGCACCGAGATGCTGGGCGTGAACACCGACGACATCTTCCAGACGCTCGAGGTCTATCTCGGCTCCCAGTACGTGAACGATTTCAATTTCCTCGGACGCACCTATCGCGTGACGGCGCAGGCCGACGGACAGTTCCGGCAGGATCTGCACGCCATCTCCGAGCTCAAGACGCGCAATGCCGAGGGCGAGATGGTGCCGCTCGGCTCCGTCGCCTCCTTCCGCGACATCACCGGCCCCTACCGCGTGGAGCACTTCAACCTGTTCCCCGCCGCGGCCGTGCAGGGTGGCACCAAGCCCGGCTACTCTACGGGCTATGGCCTGGAGACCATGGAGAAGCTGGCGGCCGAAAATCTGCCGGAAGGCTATTCCTTCCAATGGACCGAGCTCGCCTATCAGGAGAAGCAGGCCGGGAACACGGCGATCTTTGTCTTCGGCGCGGCGGTGGTCTTCGTGTTCCTGTTGCTGGCCGCGCAATATGAGAGCTGGGGACTGCCGCTTGCCGTTGTCCTCATTGTCCCCATGTGTCTGCTCGCGGCGGTGAGCGGGCTCATGCTGCGCGGCATGGATGTGAACATCCTGGGCCAGATCGGCTTCGTCGTGCTGATCGCCCTCGCCGCAAAGAACGCCATTCTCATCGTCGAGTTCGCGCGGCAGAACGAGGAGGCGGGTGAAGATCGCTTCCAGGCGGCGGTCGAGGCCGCGCGCGTGCGTCTGCGGCCGATCCTGATGACCGCGCTGGCCTTCATCCTCGGCGTGGTGCCTCTCGTCATCGCCACGGGCGCGGGCGCCGAGATGCGCCAGTCTCTTGGGACGGCTGTGTTCTTCGGCATGATCGGCGTCACCGCCTTCGGTCTCATCTTCACACCGATCTTCTACGTGGTGGTGCGGAAGTTCTCGGCGGCCCCGAAGGCGCATACGCGCGAGCATCCCACACCCGCCGAATAGACGAAGCGGCGGAGTCCCGGCTGCCTTCGTATGCGCGCGATTCCGCCCCGGCCGATACCGTTCACAGGGATGATTTGGTCTGGATTAACGCATCCGGGTTCAACGGTTGCTCAAGCAAGCGGCATGGGACTAAGATGCTCGAAAAATAGAACGCGGGAACGGAAACGAACACGGAAGTGGGCGATTTGGAGCGCTTGAACAGGACGGGCTTGCTTGCCGCAAGACAGTGACACATTGACGGCGGAGATGAAGTCGAACGATCCCGCCGACTATTATCGTAAGTTCTTCAATGAGATGCGAGATCCGGACGGCGAGGTGCGCCCCGCCTATAAAGCCCTCGCCGAGCTTCTCGACAATCTCTCTATCGAATCCCTGGTCACCAAGCAGAACGCCGCGGATGAGCTCTTCCGGCGTTTAGGCATCACCTTCGCGGTCTATGCCGAGGGCGGCTCCACGGAGCGGCTGATTCCCTTCGATCTGATCCCGCGCATCCTTCACCGCTCCGAGTGGGACCTCGTCGAGCGCGGCTGCCTCCAGCGCGTGAGGGCGATCAATATCTTCCTCTACGATATCTATCACGACCAGGAGATCCTGAAGGCCGGGCTCATCCCGCCGGAGCTCGTCCTGCTCAATTCCGCCTTCCGTCCCGAGATGTGCGGTGTGGATCTCCCGAACGACGTCTACGCCCATATCGCCGGCATCGACCTGATCCGCACCGGTGAGCGGGACTTTTTCGTGCTCGAGGACAATGTGCGCACCCCCTCCGGCGTCTCCTACGTGCTGGAGAACCGCGAGATCATGATGCGCCTGTTCCCGGATGCGTTCGACGGTCAGAGCATCTCACCGGTCGGTAATTACCCGGAGCGGCTGCTGGAGAACTTGCGCGCAGTAGCCCCGAGCGGCGCCGACGATCCTGTTGTCGTGCTGCTGACGCCCGGCCGCTTCAACAGCGCCTATTTCGAGCATGTGTTTCTGGCCGAGCAGATGGGCATCGAGCTCGTCGAGGGCGGCGACCTGTTCGTGCGCGACGGCGATGTGTGGATGCGGACCACCGAAGGTCCGGTCAAGGTCGACGTTATCTATCGCCGCGTGGACGACGAGTTCATGGACCCGCTGGCGTTCCGGCCCGATTCCATGCTTGCCGTGCCGGGTCTGCTGTCGGCGGTGCGTTCGGGGCGCGTTGCGCTTGCCAACGCGCTGGGCACCGGCGTCGCCGACGACAAGGCGATGTATATCTATGTACCGCGCATGATCGAGTTCTATCTCGGTGAGCACGCCATTCTGAACAACGTGCACACCTACGTTCTGCGCGATCCCAAGCAATGCCAGCACGTTCTCAACAATCTGGAGAACCTCGTGGTCAAGGAGGTGCAGGGCTCCGGCGGCTACGGCATGCTGATCGGTCCCGCCTCAACCAAAGAGGAGCGGGAAGCCTACAAGGCCCGCGTGCTCCAGGATCCTGACAATTTCATCGCCCAGCCGACCCTCTCGCTGTCGACCGCGCCGACCTTGCGGGGTGGCGAGATCGTGCCGCGCCACGTTGATCTGCGGCCCTTCGTGCTCTCGGGCAAGGAGACCAGCGTGATCGCCGGCGGATTGACCCGCGTCGCGCTCCGCGAAACGTCCCTGGTCGTGAACTCGAGCCAGGGGGGCGGCACCAAGGATACTTGGGTGTTGGAGCACTAGCATGATCCGGAAAAGTGGAAACCTGTTTTCCGGCAGGATCATGCGGAGAAGAACGTCATGCTGAGCCGGACCGCCGACAATTTGTTCTGGATGGCGCGCAACATGGAGCGGGCGGAGAATACTGCGCGCATGCTCGACGTCAGCTTCCGCATGTCGCTCTTACCTTCGTCCGTCGACAAGCAAGCTCAGTTCGAGCCGATCCTCTCGATCGCGCCGGGCGACGGCACTTTCCACGAGCGCTACGGCGTGCTGAGTCACGAGAGCATCATCCGCTACGTCGTGCTCGATCAGGAGAATGCCGGCTCCATCTGTTCGCTCATCCGCAACGCCCGGGAAAACGCGCGGGCCCAGCGCTCCGCGATCTCGAGCGAGGCCTGGGAAAGTCTGAACTCCACTTGGCTGCAAGTGCAGAACCTCGACTATGAGGGCCTCATGCGCTGGGGCTATCGCGACTTCTTCGACTGGGTGAAGGAGCGCTCGCATCTATTTCGCGGCGTGGTGTTCGGCACCATGCTGCACGACGACGGCTTCCGCTTCATTCGGCTTGGCACCTTCATCGAGCGCGCCGACAACACCGCGCGCATCCTCGACGTGAAATACCATGTGCTGCTGCCGGACACCGAGCAGGTCGGCGGCTATGTGGACTACTATCAATGGGGCGCGCTGCTCCGCTCCGTCGGCGCCTTCCGCGCCTATCGCCGCGTCTATCACGACACGGTCTATCCTTGGCGCATCGCCGAGCTGCTGATCATGCGCGAGGACATGCCGCGCTCGCTGCATCATTGCTACGAGGTCGTGGTGTCTACACTCGACGATCTCGCCGGCAAGAAGCCGCTTGAGTGCCGCCGCATCGCCGGTCAGACCTATGCCCAGTTTCGGTACGGCCGGATCGACCGGGTGTTCGGCGAGGGACTGCATGAGTTCCTGACCGCGTTCATCGAACGCAACAACGATCTGGGCTCGCAGATACAAGAGGACTTCTTGATGACTCCCCTGGCGATGGCGGAGGCCGTGTGACGTCATGTTGATCCGGGTCGAACACGCCACGTCCTATCGATATTCCGAGCCGGTGCTCGCGACGACGCAATATCTGCGCATGACGCCTCTATCTGGCCGCACTCAAGCGGTGGAGAGCTGGGCGCTGACCTGTCCCGGCGCGACCATGACCCAGTGGCAGGACCAATACGGCAATGCCTGCCACACGCTGACGGTGTCGAAGCCAGTAGAAAGCCTTGATATCCGCGTCAACGGCCTGGTCCGGACCCGCGATACGAGCGGCGTGACCGGCATGGCCCAGTCGGAGCTGCCGGCCATGCTGTATTTGCGCGACACGCCTTATACCGTGGTGACCCGAGCCATCCGCGACTTTGCCGGCCCGTTCGAGGCGCCCGCGGAGAAGGACCGGATTCAGGCGCTGCATGACATCATGCTTGGCATTGCCGATGAGGTCGTCTACCGCCCTGGCGACACCCATGTACACACGACCGGGGCCGAGGCGCTGGAGCAGGGCGCCGGCGTCTGTCAGGACCTTGCCCATATCTTCTGTGCCGCCTGCCGGGCGTTGGGCATCCCGGCGCGCTACGTGAGCGGCTACCTGACCCAGGGCCTCGACCACCAGGCGCATGCGGCAAGCCATGCCTGGGCCGAGGCCTTCGTTGACTCTCTCGGCTGGGTAGGCTTCGATCCGACCAATCGCGCCTGCCCCGGCGAATCGTATATCCGTACCGCCGTCGGCCTCGACTATGCCGAGGCAAGTCCGGTGCGGGGGGTCCGCGCCGGGGGTGGTGTCGAGACGATGAGTGTCAACGTTAGTTTCCCCAACCAACAACAAGCCCAGTGAGGGTACCAGAAGTGACGTACTGCATCGGCGTGTTGCTCGATGAGGGGGTTGTGCTTGCGTCGGATTCACGCACCAACGCGGGCATCGACCGGGTTTCGACCTTCCGCAAAATGTTCAGCTACGACAAGCCGGGCGAGCGCTTCTTCACGCTCCTCACCGCGGGCAATCTGTCGCTGACGCAAGGCGTGGTCAGCCGGATCGGCGAATGGCTGAACACCGAAGACCCGGAGCGCGATCTCTTCGCCGTCAATTCCATGTTCAGCGCGGCACGCGTGGTCGGCGCCGCCTTGCGCGAGGTGCACAGCACCGATGCGGGCTATCTCCAGCAGCACGACATCGACTTCACCGCCTCGTTCATCCTCGCCGGCCAGGTCAAAGGCGGCCAGCTGCGCCTGTTCATGATCTACGATGCGGGCAACTTCATCGAAGCCATGGGCGACACGACCTATTTCCAGATCGGTGAGGTCAAATACGGCAAGCCGATCCTGGATCGGATCATTAGGCGGGATATCTCTCTCGGCGACGCCGCGAAATGCGCGCTCATCTCTTTCGATTCCACCATGCGCTCGAACGTATCGGTCGGCCCGCCCTTGGATCTCATGATTTATCGGCGCGACTCCCTGAAGCCCGGCTTCACCATCCGGCTGGAGGATGACGACCCCTATTTGCAGGCAATCCGCGATGGTTGGGGCGGAGCTATCTATAAAGCGTTCCACGACATCAGCCACGATCCAGGCTGGAAAATTTGACGCGCGAGGGCACCGCCGCCCCTGCAGCGCTAACGTTTATACAACACGCTTGCGTTAGAACGCCCTCGGTTTACAGGCCGGAGGAGGTTGCGCAGCGCCATGAGTATCCACATTCACCATGTCGATCCCGGAAGGTCGGTCGAGACCAAGCCGCGCTTGAGCAGTTCCAGAAGCAGTGGGCCACGTATCAAAAACTGGTGGATCACGACGCCGTGGCCAGCAAGGAGACCGGCGCGATCCTGCACGATAGGCTGGCGGCGGTTCCTGAGCCCTTCGATTTTCTGGATATTGCCTGCGGCGATGCCGGTCAGATGAGAACGGCGCTCGCGGCCACGAAGGTCCGTCACTATCAGGGCATCGATCTGTCGGAGCCGGCACTTGCCCTCGCCGCCAAGAATCTGGAGGGCGCCCCCTTCGGTGTCGGCTTGGACCATGGCGATTTCGTCTCCATCCTCACCGCCCGGCAGGATCCATCGGATATCTCCTGGTGCGGCCTGTCTCTCCATCACCTCAAGACCGACGGCAAGCGCAGCCTGCTCCAGGCCCTGTGCGGGTCTACCAGTCAGTTTTTGATGATCTACGAGCCGACCAGGGTCGATGGCGAGGATCGTGACGGCTATCTGGAGCGTTTCTCTCGCGTCAACAAAGGCGCCTGGACTTTTCTCACGCCCGAGGAATGGGAGCAGATCTATCACCACGTCTCGACCTGCGATTTGCCGGAGACGGCGGATACCTGGTTGGCGTTGGGCCGCGAGGCCGGCTTCGCCGAGGCGAAACAGATCTATCTCGACCCGACCGGATTCTACGGACTTTACCGTTACGACCGGTAGCCCAACAGGCCGCTGCCGTACCTGACGAGAGGAAGACCATGCCGCACGCAGGACCGCTCCTTGAGAAGCCGCTTCAGCTTTCCGATTTGTTGCAGGTCGGCCTGAAGGATCGAGCCGGCGATCCGGCCCTGATGTCGCTCGAGGCGGTGATGTCCTGGGCGGATCTTGAAGAGTCCTCCAGCCGGCTTGCCGCCAACTATCTGGCGCTCGGCCTGAAACCGGGCGACCGGGTGGCCTCGCTCATGCCCAACCGTGTGGCGCTGATCGTCCACTACATCGCCTGCTTCAAGGCCGGGCTCGTGCTCACGCCGCTGAACTATCGCTACACGCCGCCGGAGATCAACCACGCGCTGGATGTGAGCGACGCCAAGATTATTCTGAGCCACGCCGAACGGGCGGAGGATATCGCGGCGAGCAAGGCGTCGAGCCTGCCGCTTGGCGTGATTTGGTACGGCGCGGAGGAGAGCAAGCAACCGAGCATCGAAAGCCTCATCAAGGCCGAGCCGAAAGATCCTGCCTTGCCGCGGATCGATCCGAAGACCCCCGCGGCGATCTTCTTTACCTCCGGGTCCACCGGCCCCGCCAAGGGCGTCACCCATACCCGCGAGTCGCTTGGTTGGATGTTCGCCAGCGCCGTGCAAGGCTTCGAGGTCACCTCCAATGACGTGGTGCTGCCGGGCTCGTCCTGCACCCACATCGGCGGCTTCACGTTCGGCATGTCGGCGCTCTCGGCGGGTGCGCGCCTCGTCATCGCGCGGGGCTTCGATCACGAGGAGATCGGGCCGCTGCTGCGCACGACCCGGCCCACGCTGCTGTCTATGCTGCCCACGGCGCTGCTCCATCTCATTCGTGAGCACGACATGACCCCGGCCGACTTCACGTCGCTGCGCCTTGCCCGGTCCGGCGGCGACAAGGTCTCCGCGGAGCTGGAGAAGGAGTTCATGGCGCTGACCGGCAAGACGGTGAGCGAGGGCTATGGCATGACGGAGTTCGGACTTGCCGCGCTCAATCCGCCAATGGGCGTGGACAAGCTCGGCTCTATCGGCCTTCCGGGCCCCGGTTTCGTGTTCTCCATCCGAGATGAGGATGGGGCCGAATTGCCGCTCGGTTCGCCAGGCCGCCTATGGGTGCGGACGCCGACCCAATGCGCCGGCTATTGGAACGACGTCGAGGCCAGCGCCGAGGTGCTGAACGAGGGGTGGTTCGACACCGGCGACGAGATGAAGCTCGATGAAGACGGCTACAGCTGGTTCTGCGGCCGCCGCAAGCAGATCATCGTTCACGACGGCTCCAACATCTCGCCGCAGGAAGTCGAGGACGCGCTGCTCGCGCACGAGGCCGTGGAGCTTGCCGCCGTGGTGGGCGTGATCGACGAATCGCACGGCGAAAATGTGCGGGCCTATGTGGAGATCAAAGCCGGCGCGGAGCAGCCCAAGGCCGGCGAGTTGATCAAGTTCGCCAAGGAACGGGTCGGCTACAAGGCGCCGGAAGAAATCGTCTTCATCGACAAAATGCCGCTTAATCCCACCGGCAAGGTCGACCGCGTATCGCTCAAGAAGATCGCCGCCGCCGAGCACGGTCATCACGTTTAGGGCTACGAGGAGGTTCCAATGATTCTGGAAGATCTCGGCTCTCTGGTAATCCGCGTGGCGTTGGGCTGGCTTTTCGTCACCGGGGCCTGGGCCAGCGGCAAGGACAAGGCGGCCCGCGACTTCACCACCTCCGAAACCGCGCTCGTCTTCAAATGGCGTCCGGAGATTTTCGCCTGCCTTGGCATTCTCATGCTGGCCCTGAGCGGTCTTTCCGTGCTGTTCGGGGTCTTCCCCCGTCTCGGCGCGCTGGTCATGACGGTGTTTCTGATCCCGGCCGCCATGATCCATTTCGCCAAGCGGGGCCAGGCGGAAGCCTTCAAGGACCAGATCGCGCCGGTTCTTTCCCGCGAATCTCACGCCGAAGCAAAGAGTGCGCTCGAGGCGCTCACCGCGAACGCCGTATTCGGTCATTTCACGGCGGGACTGAAGACGCTCTGCCTGCTTGGGCCGAGCCTCTATCTCGTCCTGGCCGGCGCGCGGGAGCCAATGCTGATCGGGCTCGGTGCCGACGGGCACTGGCACGGCCTACTGACCCGCCTCTAGCGGCCCAGCCTCGGGCACGAGATCTTTACGGGAATAATGCGCGCCAAAGGGTTCCGGATCGCCGTCCGGCATGGCATTGAGCACGGCGAAGCAAGGAAACAGGGCCGCAAGAAGAATGAGCCAATCCCCGAGCCCCAAACCAGCCAGTAGGGCCAAGACCGCCAAGACAAAAGAGGCCAGCAAGGCCAAGGCAATCGGTAAAGCAAACACGGGCCGCGCGGCTGCGAAATCAAGCGCGGCTTCGAGCGCCAAACACCATCAGGGCTTTTTTGGGCGGCTTCGGTCCGAGCTCGGACTGCTCGCGGGCATTGTCACGACAGTCCTGTTCTACACGATCGGGAAGGAGTGGATCGCCGACCTCGACAACCTTCCCTGGCTCGTCTTCACCTTCGCCTGGCTGTTCGGCGTGATGATCTGGTGCGCCTTCGGCGTCGTGCGCCACGCCGACGCGCTTGCCGACATCCTGGGCGAGCCCTACGGCACCCTGATCCTCACCATCTCCGTCATCAGCATGGAGGTGGCGATCCTGGCGACCATCATGCTCGACGGCACGCCGAGCCCGACATTGCCGCGCGAGACGATGTTCGCGATTTTGATGATCGTGCTGAACGGCATGGTGGGCACCGTGCTCGCGATCGGCGGACTGCGGCATCGCGAACAGCAATACAATCTGCAAGGCGCGCTGGCTTACCTGGCGGTGATCACCCCGCTTGCCGCCATCGCGCTGATCCTGCCCACCTTCACGCAATCGACGGCGACCCCAACCTTTACCCCACAACAAGCCATCATCTTCGGCACGCTGACGGCGCTGCTCTATGCCGCCTTCCTCGCCATCCAGACAACGCGGCATCGCGACTTCTTCATGCAACCGAGGCGCGCGCGAAGGACGCCGATCTGGCGGCGCCGGCAAGCCCCGAGCCCCACGGCCATGGGACCGTCTATTCGGCGCCGTATCACGCGGTTCTGCTGATCGCCACGCTGCTCCCCGTCGTTCTGCTGTCGAAGCCGCTGGCGAAGCTGCTCGACCACGGCATCGAGCAGATCGGTTTTCCCATCGCGCTTGGTGGCGTTCTGATTGCAGTCCTTATCCTGTCGCCGGAATGGACGGCCGCTTTGCGCGCCGCGGCGCGGGATCAGTTGCAGCGCGCCGTGAATCTCAGTCTCGGCTCGGCGCTGTCCACGATCGGTCTGACCGTCCCGGTGGTGCTGGCGATCAGTGTCATGACCGGGACGCCGATCGAGCTCGGCCTCAGCAATGTGGAGATCGTGCTGCTCGCGGTGACCCTGTTCGTCAGCCACATGACCTTCTCAGGCGCGCGACCAACATCCTGCTGGGTCTCGTCCACCTGGTCCTGTTCGCGGCCTATCTGGTGCTGATCTTCAGACCCTGAAATCGCTCAGCCCCATTTCTTGCCGAGTTCCGCCAGCCCCGCGCCGGCCAGATCTTCGGGGCTCATCACGACCTCAGGTCGCAATCCGCATTGAACTTGAGGAAGAACGGCTCGACGAACTTCGGGAGATCGGAGGCCTTTTCCATATCGATAATGAGGAGGGCGGTTCGCTCGCCGCAATCGTCCGTGAAGTAAACGGCCTCCGGCTTCAGCTCTGCCAGGATGCTCTGCATGAGCGGTCCGGCCTCGCCGTTGCGGACCAAGTCGTTGAAAGATTCGGTGGGGAAACGCGCAGTCAGCATCATTCTCATGGCTTGTCCTCCCGTCGGGCGCGGTTGTGCTGGGCAGCTTAGCCCCGAGAATGCTGCACTGGCACGACAATCCTAGTCCGCGATCAAGGCCTGCACGGCTTGGAGCGTGTCGGCCTCCGCCGCCGGCTTGTCCCAGCGGATGCGGTGGATGCGGGGAAAGCGCATGGCCACGCCGGACTTGTGCCGCGTGGACCGGTGCACCGAGTCGAAGGCCACCTCGAACACGAGCTTGGGCGCGACCTGACGCACGGGCCCGAAACTGTCCACCGTGTTGCTGCGCACGAAGCTGTCGAGCTGTTTAAGCTCCTCGTCCGTGAAGCCGAAATAGGATTTTCCGACTGGCACGAGCTCCGGCGCACCGGTTTCGCCTTCGCGCCAGGCGCCGAACGTGTAGTCCGAATAATAGGAGGAGCGCTTGCCGCTGCCGCGCTGCGCATACATCAGCACCGCATCGATCATCAGCGGCGCCCGCTTCCACTTGTACCAATGGCCTTTGGGGCGCCCGGCGAGATAGGGGCTCATCCGGCGCTTCAGCATCAAGCCCTCGATGCCGGTTTCCCGCGCTCCGGTCCACAGCGCCTCGAGCTCCGCTACGGTGTCGAAGCCGACGACCTCCGAGATGTCGGTGCGCGCCGGGGTGTGCTTGGCGTGCCACGCCTCGAGCCGCGCACGCCGCTCCATGAAGGGCAGGGGGCGCAGATCCTCACCGCCCTCGAACAGGAGGTCGTAGAGGCGGATATGGGCGGGATGCGATTTCAGCATCGCCGCCGTCACCGTCTTGCGGTTGAGGCGTTGCTGAAGGTCGTTGAACGGCGCCACATCGTCGCCGCGCAGCACTAGAAGCTCTCCGTCGAGCACCACGCCGTCCGGCAGAGCCTCGACGACATCGGGGAAGGCGCCGGAGATATCGTCGCCCGTGCGCGAGAACAGCCGCTTCTCGCCCTTTTGATGCGTGGCCTGCACCCGGATGCCGTCCCATTTCCACTCGGCCACGAAGTCGCCGGGTGTGATGGCCGTAAGCTCCCGGTCCTCGATGGCGTGGGACAGCATCAACGGGCGGAACACGGCGCTGCCGCTTGTGTCGGGCCGCGGTGCCTGGTCCGTCAGCCAGGCAAATAGCGGCAGATAAGGTGGCGTGAGTCCGTGCCAGACTTCCTCGATCTCGGAGAGCGGCTTCCCGGACCATTGGGCGAGCGCCGTCTTGGCGAGACGCGCCGAGACGCCGACGCGGAGCGCGCCGGTCAGGAGCTCAAAAGCCCAGCGCCCGGTCGCGTCCAGCCTGTCGAGCCAGCCGGTAAGCAGCTGCGGAATCTCGGTGGCATTTGCATGTCGGACCCTCTCGACCACGTCGGCGAGCCGAGGGGGGTCCTGGCCTTCCTCCTGCGCCGGCCAGAGCAGCGAGATGGTCTCCGCCGTGTCGCCCACATAGTCGCGGGAGAGCTTGAACAAGACGGGGTCGACACGCGCCTCCAGCATCTCGGCGAAGATGCGGCGGAAGGGCACCCGGAAGAACAGCCCGTCGGTGAGCGCGGCGAGCGCATAACCCCGGTCCGGGTCAGGCGCACTCGCGAAATAATCCACCATCAGGCGCAGCTTGTCGTTGCGTGAGGGCGTATAGGCGAGCCGGTCGAGAAGCGCGGAGAAGTCCTTCACTGGTCTTCGTCCTCGCGGCCGACAAGCGCCAGCGCCCGGCCGCGGCGTCCCGTCGTCGCAATGTGATGGAGCAGCGCATCCTCCCGGCCATGGGTTACCCAGATTTCCTCGGCGCCGGTCTCGGAGATGGTCTCCGTCAGCTCGCGCCAGTCGGCATGGTCGGAGATGACGAGAGGCAGCTCGATGCCCTGTTGCCGGGCGCGCGCCCGCACGCGCATCCATCCCGAGGCGAAGGCGGTGAGAGGATCTGGCAGCCGGCGCGACCAGCGGTCGGCAATGGCGGACGGCGGCGCCAGGACGATCGCGCCCTTGAGCTCATCTTTGGCTGCGCCTGTCGCAGGCACGAGGCGGCCCGAGCGCACGCCGAAGAACTCGTAGAGATCGCAGCACGCTTGCAGCGCGCCGTGGATGAAGATTGGCCGGTCGTACCCCGCCTCGCGCAACAGGGCGATCATCCGCTGCGTCTTGCCGAGCCCGTAGGCGCCGACCACATGGGCCCGCTCGGGGAACTGCGCCACCGAGGTGACGAGCTTTGCGACCTCTGCCGCGGCATCGCCATGCTGGAACACGGGCAGGGCGAAGGTCGCCTCGGTGATGAAGAGGTTGCACGGTACAAGCTCGAACGGGACGCAGGTTGGATCGGCGCCGCGCTTGTAATCGCCGGAGACGACAGCGCGCGCGCCCTTGTATTCGATCAGAACCTGCGCGCTGCCCAGCACATGGCCGGCCGGATAGAGCGTCACCGTGACGTCGCCCACGGTCAGCGGCTCCCCATAAGCGAGGGCTTGGCTTCGCCGCGGCGCGCCTTCGCCGAGCCGCGCATCCATGATGGCGAGCGTCTCCCGCGTCGCCAGCGCGGCGGCGTGCCCTGGCCGGGCATGGTCCGAGTGGCCATGGGTGATCACGGCGTGGGAAACGGCCCCATTCGGGTCGACATAGAACCCGCCAGGCCGGCAATAGAGGCCCTTGGCGTCCACCGTCAGCCATTGATCGAAGCGGGGGATACTCATTTTTGCGCAGCCTGTGGGGAACAAAACACGGATTCACCAACCAGAGATTGAGTTGCATCAGGTTGCGCGCAACCTGGTTGCGGTGCCCCGGGCAGTCTCACGCGTAGGATGCATCTTGG
>NZ_LPWD01000417.1 GCF_001723295.1 Methyloceanibacter marginalis | reverse complement strand
ATACTGGTCGAACAGCTTCCAGCCTCCTTTTCCGAGAATCCGGCGGTTTTCGTCGCCTCCGCCAAGGTCTTGCCTTCGCGATCTGACGGCGCACGTCGGCCGCGATGGCGGCCAGATAGCGCTGCTCGGGCTCTAGCGCTTCCGGCAGCTCCATGGTCTTCGGCCCATGTCCGGGCACCACGCGGGCGGCCTTGCGGTTGCCCATCTCCTCGAGCAGGGCAAGCCAGCCCTTAATCGAGCCGTCGATGGTGGGCACATGCACCGAGAACAGGAGATCGCCGAGAAACAGCGTATCGGTCTTGGTGTCGGTGACGATCAGATCGTTGTCGGTATGGGCCGTGGCCTGCGGTTCGAGCAGGAGCTCGCGGTCGCCGAGATCGAGCGTTGTTGGCTCTTTGATGCCAAGCGTCGGGAGGATGATTTCGCTGCCAGCGAAGGCCTCGTCTCCGAGCATCTGCTTGTTCGCGGTGAGATAGCTGTCCGCGCGGGTGCCGAGCGCTCTGGCGAGCTTGTAGTGCCCGACGAAAATGGGGTCGTCCTGCTTGAAGGCCGCATTCCCGAGCACGTGGTCGGGATGCATATGCGTGTTGATCACATATTTGATCGGCTTGTTGGTCACGGCGCGAATGGCCTCGCGCAGGTCCTCGCCCATCACCGCACTGCCCGAGGTGTCGATCACGGCGACGGCCTCGCTTCCCACCACGAAGCTGGCATTGGCCATGTCCCCGCGATTTTCCGGCGACTGCACCTCGTAGCGCCCCTGATGCACGAAGACGCCCGGCGCTACTTCGCTCACATCGGCCGCCGCGGCATGCGCCGGGGCGTAGCGGAGCAGGGGAGTGGCGGCGAGCGCCAGCCCCGCCCTGAGGACCGTCTGTCGCGATATGAGGCGTGGCTTGCACATGACTGTCAGCCTGACGTAATACTTGTAAGGCCGTGAAAGAAGGCCAGGAAACTCATTTTCGCCTTCGGCGTTACCCCTCCAACTTGGCCGCCGTGAGGCCGGGAAAGCGCTAAGAAATCAGGAGGGACTGACAAATGCGTATCGTTCTGACCGTTGCCGTCATCGCCGCATCCGTCGCGCTGGGCGGCTGTTTTCATCACCATCAATCCTACGCGGTCGAGACCCTGCCGCCTCCCGCCCCGCCGCTGAAGTAGAAGATAAAGACGTGGACCGCAGAGGGCCGGCGCAACGCCGGCCCTTCTTGTTTGGGTTGCGTTCGTATAGGTTACGCGAGCGCAAAAGGGAGGGAACTTGCATGCGACTTATTCTTATTCTTATCGTGATTGTTGCCATTTTCGCGGTGGTGCAGAGCAAGCGGCACAACTGTGAATTCGGCGACGACGGATGGTTCGACTGCGTCGTGGGCAAGACCGCTGACGAATTCTCCTCAAAAACGCCTGAGACGTCGCCGGCAACCCCGGCGGCGGAGGCTCCCGCAACCGAAACACCGGCGCCGGAGACTCCTCAATAGGCCTCGTCGGACGCATGACGGCGACCAGCCTTGGCGAGCGGTAACCTTGCGGTGATTTGGATGGACAGCGCCCATTTCCGGCGTTGATTCGGGGTATGATCCGCTGGCCATATGCGTTTATCTGGCCTTGCGCTTTTCGCGCGGCCCGGAGTGAACGCTCCAAGACGATGCCCTCAAGAGGATCAAGCGCGGGACGATGACCGCATCGAAGGACCATGCCGGCCGCGCACCGCTGCCTTGGCGGACCTGTTGCGCCCCGGCACCGATCTCGGCGCTGTCGCTGGCATCATCCAGCAAGCCATGGACGACGCGAGCAAGACGTCGGCAGAGGAGCGCGCCGCGCGGCTCCTCTCCGCCTCGCCGGCGGTCATCTACAGCTTCAAGGCGCGTGACGACTTTGCGCCAACCTTCGTCAGCGACAATCTCGAGCGCCTGTTTGGCTGCGCACCCTCGGAATACCTGGGCAACCCCGATTTCTGGCGGGAGCACGTTCACCCGGACGATCTGGCTCGGGTCGAAGCCGAGATCGCGAATCTCTTCGATATCGGCCACCAAGCCCTCGAATACCGTTTTCGCCGCAAGGACGGCTCTTATTGCTGGGTGAACGACGAGCAGCACGTTGTTCGGGACGCCGAAGGCGCACCGCTCGAAATCGTGGGCTCGTGGAGCGACATCAGCGCACGCAAGGCCGCCGAGGAAGGCGAGGATGCCGCCCGCGCCCGGCTTGCCATGCTTCTGGAGACGGCGCCGTCGGTCATCTATAGCTTCAAGGCCCGCGACGACTACGCGCCGACCTTCATCAGCGAGAACATCAAGCGGCTGCTCGGTTACTGTCCGGAGAAATATCTGGAGCATGCCGATTTTTGGCGCTCACACGTGCATCCCGAAGACCTCGCCACCGTGGAGGCCCAGCAGGGCAACCTGTTCGAGAAGGGACGCCACGTCACCGAATACCGTTTCCGTAAGCGCAACGGCACCTATATCTGGGTCAGCGACGACCAGTATCTCCTGCGCGACGAGAAGGGAAACCCCGCCGAGATCGTCGGCTCTTGGAGCAATATCAGCGCGCGGAAAGAGGCCGAGCAGGCCGAAAGCCAAGCCCGGGCGCGTTTCGATCTGATGCTGCATAGCGCGCCGGCCGTGGTCTACAGCTTCGGCGCGACCGGCGACTTCACGCCCAGCTTCGTCAGCGAAAACATCAAGCGCGTGCTGGGCTACACGCCCGACGATTATCTGACGAAGCCGGATTTCTGGCGCTCCCACGTTCACCCCGAAGATTTGGAAGAGGTCGAGGCCGGGCAAGCACAACTCTTCGACACCGGTCACCGCGTCTCCGAATACCGCTTCCGCAAGGCGGATGGCATTTATTGCTGGGTTAGTGACGAGCAGACCCTGGTCAAGGATCAGCAGGGCCATCCGCTCGAAGTGATCGGTACCTGGAGCGAGGTGACCGCGCGCAAGACCGCCGAGCAGGCCGTCCTTCAGCAGAGCGAGCAGCGGCTCACCGACGCGATCGAGACGATCTCGGAAGGGTTCTCGCTCTATGACGCCGAGGATCGCCTCGTTCTCGGCAACCAGAAATATGCCGAGCTGTTCGACGTGGGCGAGGGACCTCCGCCGCTAGGCTCCACCTATGAGGAAATCCTGCGCAAGGCGGTCAGGTATGGGGTTATCGGCGATGCGCGCGGGCGCGAGGAAGGCTGGATCCGCCAGCGACTCGAAGAGCACCGCAATCCTGGCGAGCCGGTCCTGCAACGCCGCGCCGACGGTCGTTGGATTCAGATCAGCGAGCGCCGCACCGAGACCGGCGGCACCGTTGCGGTCTATAGCGACCTCACCGAGGTGAAGGAAAGCGAACAGCGGGCGGCGGCCGCTAATCAGCTCATTCTTCAAAGCCTCCGCTACGCCAGCCGGATCCAATCCGCCGTGCTGCCGGCACGCCAAGAACTGGAAGCCGTGGCGGCCGATCACTTCCTCATCTGGGAACCGCGCGACATCGTGGGCGGCGACTTCTTCTGGTTTCAGCCGATCCGCGACGGCTATGCGGTCATGGTCGGCGACTGTACCGGGCATGGCGTTCCGGGCGCCTTCATGACGCTCATCGCCTGGGGACTGCTCGACCGGATGCTTCGCAGCGCGCCGAGCGACAAGCCGAGTGAAGTTCTGACCGGTCTGCACCAGGGCGTGCGGAGCTTGCTCGGCCAGGACGCCCAACAAGGCGAAACCGATGACGGACTCGAGGCCGGCATCTGCTTCATCAATCCCAAAAAACAGTCCATGACCTTCGCCGGCGCACGCTTCTCGCTGTGGCGGGCCAACCAGGAGGGCGTCATCGAGATCAAGGGCGATCGTAAGGGCCTGGGCTATCGGCGCTTCGCCCACAAGACACGATTCAGCGATTACACCTTTCCCTATGACGACCAGGACTCGTTCTATCTCACCACCGACGGGCTTATCGATCAGATCGGCGGACCGCGCGGCCGTTCGTTTGGCAAGCGCCGCTTTCAGGATCTCTTGCACAAACTCCGTGATGCGCCCATGAGGGAGCAGGAACTGTCGTTGCGCGAAGCCTTCGAGCAGTACCAGGGGGACGAACGCCGCCGTGACGATCTCACCGTCTTGGGCTTCATTCCGCACTCCTAGGAGGATCCGATGCTCGCCGGCCAACTGATGGATCTGCGGTCGATGCTGCATAAGCAAGGTGTGATCTTCGCCTATAGCGGCTATGTGACCGAACCCGTGCTCAGCGGTGTAGGCGAGGCGTTGAAGCAGAAGCTCACGATCGACGACGCCGACACCAAGACGCTGCGCAGTGTGTTTGCCATTTTCGTCGAGCAAATGCAGAACATCATCCGCTACTCCGCCGAGATGCAGCTTGCGCCGCCGCCGCCCGCGTCCGATGCAGGCGCACTCAAGGAGATCCGCTACGGAATCCTAACCATCGGCAGGGAAGGGGTGGATTACATCGTGTGTGCCGGCAATCTCGTACGCCAGACCGACGTCGAGCGCCTTCGTGAGCGGCTTAGCAGAATCAGAGACATGAACAAGGACGAGCTCAAGGCCCTTTATAAAGAGAAGCTGAGGGCCGATCCCGAGGAGGGCAGCAAGGGCGCCGGCCTCGGCTTCATGGAAATCGCCCGGCGCGCCACCCAGCCCATCGAGTTCGATTTTGTCGAGGTCGATGCCGACTATACGTTTTTCGCGCTTAAAGCGACCATCTGAGGGCTGAGTGATGCGAGATAAACTGGATATTGAGGCGACTTCGCGCACGCCGGCCGTGGGTTTCGATTTCGCCGGCAACCACCTGAAGATTTCCGGCGAGTCCTATCCCGAGGATGTGACCGAGTTCTACCGCCCAGTGTTCGACGCGCTCGATGAGTATCTCGGTGGGCTCGGCCAGGGCAGTTGCCGTTTCGACTTCGAGCTTATCTATCTCAACAGCTCGAGCGCCAAGGCCGTGATGATGCTCATGGACAAGCTCGAAGCCGCGGCGGCGAACGGCGCCTCCGTCGACATCCACTGGCTCTACGACAAAGAAGACGACACCATGCAGGAACTCGGCGAGGAGTTTGGCGAGGATCTCGAATCCGCCAAGTTCCATCTCGAGAAGATGTCCGTCTAATGTCATCCGACGACCTCTTCGGCGCCGAGGAGCGGGCGCTCGCGGCGGCGCAGGAGCTCATTGAGAGCGGCCGCTTCGCCGAACTTGCGGACGGCAAGCGCTATGAGGCGCTGGTCAAGGACTACCAGAAGCTGCTGCGGCCACGCGTCGGCTGATGCGCTTGAGCGATCGCAACGAGGAGCAGCTCAACGCGCTGACCAAGGAACAGCGTCAAGCCAACGAGGTGATTGCCCAGAAGAATAAGGCGCTCGATGCGCTCGCCACCAAGCTGTCGAAATATCTCTCGCCGCAAATCTATCATTCGATCTTCACCGGCGCCCAGAACGTGGAGATCGCTTCGAGCCGGAAGAAGCTCACGATCTTCTTCTCCGACGTGGTGAATTTCACCGAGACCACGGACAAGATGGAGTCCGAGGACCTCACCAACCTGCTTAACCGCTATCTCACCGAGATGACCAACATCGCGCTGGAGCATGGTGCGACCATCGACAAATATATCGGCGACGCCATCATGGTGTTCTTCGGCGATCCCGAGTCCAAGGGGGTCAAGGAAGACGCCCGTGCGTGCGTGCGCATGGCCATCGCCATGCTGAAGCGTCTTGCCGAGCTGCATACGGAATGGCTGGAGCTTGGCGCCGAGCAGCCATTCCATCTGCGGATCGGCATCAACACCGCCTACGTGACGGTGGGGAATTTCGGCAGCGACGACCGTATGGACTACACCATCATCGGCAGTGGCGTGAACGCCACCGCGCGGCTCGAGTCCTTTGCCGAGACCGACGGTATTCTCATCGGCCACGAGACCTATGCGCTGGTGAAGGACGAGGTGAACGCGGAGGAGCAGGAGCCGATCAAGGTCAAAGGGTTTGCCGAACCGCTCCGCTGCTACAAGGTTCTCGGCCTCTATGATGACTTGGTCGCTAAGGGGTCCGTCATCCGCGAGGAGCAGGACGGCTTCAAGCTTTTGCTCGATCTGAACAAGCACGACCGTGCCGAGGCCATCGCGGCCCTTCAGGCCATCGTGGACCGTCTAAAGGAATAGCGGCTTAGGTCCCATGGCGCTCGGGCGGGGCGTCGTCGTTGGCGGGAAGCCTGCGTGTGCTTTCCCGCAAGGCGTCCTTCAGCGAGGTCGGCCGGTGGTACTTCCCCAAGAGATCCTGGAATGCCTCATCCGCCAGCGACTGCACGCTGC
This sequence comes from Methyloceanibacter marginalis, assembly GCF_001723295.1. Taxonomy (GTDB): domain Bacteria; phylum Pseudomonadota; class Alphaproteobacteria; order Rhizobiales; family Methyloligellaceae; genus Methyloceanibacter; species Methyloceanibacter marginalis. The sequence continues at coordinate 3,779 of NZ_LPWD01000417.1, read as the reverse complement.
GGCCGCAGTCGAGCGCCAGCATTTCGAGCGCCTGCAAGATCTCCGGCGCGAAACCGATGATCTTGCGGCGCGGGCGCGCTTTATAGGACGGAAGCGTCATGAGCCAATCAGTCCTCAGCATCTCATCTCGTTCCAAACATAGCTGATTCGCCTCCGCTCTGATCGACTCCGCGGAACTTATTGGAACTTTGGCGATTTAACGTCGCACGTCTCGCAACGCCGATCGACGCGCGAGAGCGAGCCGAGAATCATGAGAAACGCCGAAAGGACAACTACAATGGGCTTGTTCAGCAAAGACATAAAATCGATGGAGGATCTGTTCATTCACACCCTCCAGGACGTTTACTACGCCGAAAATCAGATCGTGAAGGCGCTGCCGAAGATGATCGAGAAGGCCACGAACCGAGAGCTCAGCGCCGGGTTGCGGAGCCATCTGAAGGAAACCGAAGGGCAGGTAAAACGCCTTGAACGCGTGTTCGAAAGTCTGGGCAAGGAACCCAAGGGCGTGGACTGCCCGGCTATCGACGGCCTGATCAAGGAGGCCGATGAAGTCGCCGGCGAGGTGGATGACAGCAAGGTTCTCGATGCCGCTATCCTCGGCAGTGCGCAAGCTGTCGAGCATTACGAAATGTCGCGCTACGGCACGTTGATCGCCTGGGCCAAAGAACTCGGCCACGACAACGTCGTGAGGCTGCTCAACGCCAACCTCAAGGAAGAGAAGGCGGCCGACAAGAAGCTGACCACCCTGGCCGAAGGCAAGGTGAACCGCCGGGCATCTGGCAAGACCGCCGCCAAACGGTCGACTGGCCGGCGTACGCCGTCGTCATCGCGTGCGAAGAAGAAGGTGCCGCTCAAGCGGGCCGCCGCGAGAAGCGGCACGACCAAGCGCAAGACCGGGTCAGCGAAACGCAAGACGGCGCGGAAATAGACTGCTCGGAAATAGACTGGATGGATCGTATCGGAGGCCGGGGCCTCGCGGCTCCGGCCGTCTCTTGCCTAAGAGGCTCGGGCTTCGGCGATGTAATGGGCGCGAAACGCCCGTGCGACCGGCCCCGGGACGCCGTCCCCGATTGCGTGCCCGTCGATCTCAATGACGGGGAGCACGAAAGCGGAGGCCGCGGTGAGGAAGGCCTCGCGCGCCTGGATGGCTTCCGCCACGGTGAACGGGCGCTCCTCCACGCGCAAGCCCTCCTCCTTGGCCAGCCGGAGAATGGCCCGGCGTGTCACCCCCGGAAGAATATGGGACCCCAGCGGTTGCGTGCGGAGCACGCCGTCGGCGTCGAGGATGAAAGCCGACGACGAGGTGCCTTCCGTCACGAAGCCATCCTCCACCATCCACGCCTCATAAGCGCCCTGGCGCTTCGCCGCCTGCTTGCCCATGGCTTGCCCCAGCATGGAGGTCGACTTGATGTCGCGGCGCTTCCAGCGAATATCGGGGATGGTGACGACCTTGATCCCTGTCTCGGCATAAGGGTTGTCGAGCAGGGGCCGGCTTTGGGTGAAAGCAACGACGGTCGGCAGGGCGGGCTCGGGATAGGCGAAGTCGCGCTCCGCCGGGCCGCGGCTGATCTGCAGATAGACGATGCCTTCGCCGACCTTGTTCTCGGCGATCAGCGCTTCGTGCAGCTCGCGCAGTCCCTCATGCGGGATCGGTAGCGAAAGCTCGATCTCCTTGAGCGATCGGTCGAGGCGGGCCAGATGCGCGTCGAAATCCACGAGCCGCCCGTCCAGCACCGCCGTGACCTCGTAGACGGCGTCGCCAAACAGAAAGCCCCGGTCGAAGACGGAGATCTTCGCCTCTTCTTCTGGCTGGTAGGCGCCGTTCACGTAAACGATGCGGGACATGGGCTGCCGGACGGCTGAGAGAATGCGCTTGCCTAGCGTTCGCTGGGTCCGAAGGCAAGCTGGCCGAGCGCCGCGGATTCTTGCCCAAGCTCACGCCACATGCTCAACTCTCACACGAGTAAGAACTGATTCCTCAAGTGGGTCAGGAAATTAAGGGGGGCAGAAATGACATCAGCAAGCCTTTTGATCGTGCTCTTCGTTGGAACCGTCGTGGGAGCGGTGACCGGCCTGGTGGTTGGTGGCAGCTTCGGCGCCGTTTATCTGGCGGTTCTCGCCGGCTTCCTTGGCGCCGTCGCCGGGGTCATCATCCGCAATCTCATTATTTCCAAAGGGGCAGGGGTCGGACCCGATGACTCCAAGACGCCCGCGTTGGTGGCGATCTACGCCATCATTGCTTCGCTGGCCGGCAGCCTCGCGGCGAAGGAGGTCCTCGATGTCAGCGAGCTCACCGCCCCGGTCGGCGTCGGCGCTTTGGCAGGATTGTTCTCGGCGGTGCTGCTGTCGATGCTGATGATCACCTACCACACCAATCCGGGCGAGCCGCCGAAGCTCCGCGCGACGCACTGATCACGAAGCGCAGGCCGGTTTGATCCGCAAGCCGGCCTCCTCGATGAGGGCGAGGTCGTCGTCTACATCGTTGTTGGCCGTGGTCAGCAGCTTGTCGCCGTAGAAGATGGAATTGCGCCCGCGAGGAAGCACAGGATCTGCGCTTCGCGAGTCAGCGCCGAGCGGCCGGCCGACAGCCGCACAAAGGACGTCGGCATCAGGATGCGTGCGGTCGCCACCATGCGCACCAGGTCGAGCGGCTCGACGGGGGCGTGCTCCTCGAGCGGCGTGCCAGGCACGGGGACCAGAGCGTTGATGGGCACGCTTTCGGGGTGCGGGTCGAGCGTGGCCAGCTCTTGCAGGAGGCGCGCCCGATCCTCGATGGTCTCGCCCATACCGATAATGCCGCCGCAGCAGACTTGCAGGCCCGCGCCGCGCACATGGGCCAGCGTCTCCAACCGGTCCTCGTAAGTCCTTGTGGTGATGATCTCCCGGTAGAACTCGGGCGATGTATCGAGATTATGGTTGTAGGCGGTGAGTCCAGCCTCGGCGAGCCGCTTGGCTTGAGCCTCGGTCAGCATGCCGAGTGTGACGCACGCCTCCATGTCGAGGTCGCGGACGCCGCGCACCATGTCGAGGACGCTGTCGAAGGCCGGTCCGTCTTTCACCGAGCGCCACGCGGCGCCCATGCAGAAGCGGGTCGCGCCGGCCTCCTTGGCGAGGCGCGCCTTGGACAGCACATCGTCCACGTCCAGCAGGGCCTCGCGCTCTAATCCGGTCTTCTTGGTGTAGTGGGCCGATTGCGGACAGTACTTGCAGTCCTCGGGGCAGGCCCCGGTCTTGATGGACAGCAGGCTGGCGAGCTGCACTTGCCCGTCCGCATGGTGCTGTTGGTGCACCGCCCGCGCCTCGTCCAGAAGGTCGAGCAGAGGCGCCCTTAGCAGGCACACGATCTCGATGGTCTGCCAATCATGGCGGGTTACGGGGTTGCCATTTGGCTCACGCTGGCTCTCCGCTCGGGAGGCCTGGCGGTTGATAGGATTCAAGCTTTCCAAGGTTTCTGACACGGCGTTCCAAGCGATTGATTGCTGGGGATCAGGCCCTTCGCTAATACAGGATCATGGTTGGAAGCGAAAGCCGGTACCAGGCCTTTCTCGCGTCGATCGGGCAAGATCGTTTGCGGCGGGAGCTGACCGCGGTGGCTGCGAGCGATGCGCGCCACCTTCGGGTCGGCGGCCGGACTTACGTCAATTTCGCCAGCAACGACTATCTGGCACTGCGCTTTCATGAGGCGCTTGTGGCCCGCGCGCGGGAGTGGGCGGAGGTCCACGGCGTGGGCTCCGGCGCCTCGCGCCTGGTGACCGGCAATCTCGATCTCTTCGCTCCCA
>NZ_LPWD01000416.1 GCF_001723295.1 Methyloceanibacter marginalis | reverse complement strand
GACGGCGGCCAATGGACCGATGGGAACGGGGGCGGACATCATTAGGGCGAGACAGCGAGGAGCTAGGGACCAACCGCCAGGCGAGCAATATCGTTCTCGCCTCCTTTACGCCGGGAGGCGAAGACGACGACAAGCCACCAAAGTTCCCAGAAGAAAGACCGCGAAGCTCTCGAGGGCGCTCGCGCGTCTATAAAGAACTGGCGAAATGGATCGCAAGAGGCGTGGTGAAGGAGGTCGTCGGGAAACGAATTACAGCCTTACTGACTATCGTGGATGAAGCCGGGTGGCTCGAACCGGCCATCGACTCCATCCGCAGCTTCGCCGATCCGCCGAAGAGCCTGGAGGAATTGCAGCAGGATGCTTACACCCCCGCCGCGGGCTATGATGTGCATCACATCGTCGAGCAGACCTCCGCCGAGCGGGACGGCTATCCACGCTCCATGATCGACGCGCCAGAAAACCTGGTTCGCATTCCGAGGCTCAAGCACTGGATGATCACCGGCTGGTATATGATCCCCAATGAGGATTATGGCTGGATACCTCCACGCCAATATTTGCGCGGGAAGGCCTGGGAGGAGCGAGTAAGGGTCGGCCATGAAGCGCTGATGGAAGCCGGAGTGCTCAAGCCATGAGCGGACTCGACCTCAAAGCAATGACCGTCGATCAGCTGGTCGCGCGATTCGTGGATATCTGTCTCCGCCAGGACGAGGCATTGCTCGAGGAAGATCTCGCAAAATTCCGCCGACTGTTCGAACAGATGCGGGCTGTTCTGGACGAGTTGAGTCGCGCCCTGACGATCAGAGAACGGCTCTCATCCCGCTGTACGAGCACCCTAATATGCAGGTGCGGCTCAAAGCAGCCAAGAACACGCTAGCCTTGGCACCTGATACGGCCCGGACCGTGTTGGAGTCGATCAAAGCATCCCAATGGCACCCCCAAGCGATGGAAGCCGGGATGTGTCTTCGTAATCTGGAAAGTGGTTTTTTTAAACCGAGCTAGCGTCACCGCAACGAATCGGAGAGCTGCGCACGCGTCTCGGCGTCGACGCGCCCAAGGCCTAACCCGGACCATGCGAAATGGGTCTTGGATTCGATAAGGCGAGCACGATGCGCAAGTTTACATATTTCGATCAGATCGATGATGAGGGCTGGCCAGACCCTGAGGATATTAGGCACTACTTCTTCGCTGCTCCTGGACAGGAGTGGTTTCATACCTGGGGCAACGACACGGCGGGTCTCTCGGTAGAAGGTCTGTATGGCACAGAGCACGAGGACCATCTCGCAGGCCACCGCGTCGACCTAAATCTCGATCTGTATGGAATCCCGGAGCTGGGCGTTCTGCTGATCTATCACAAGCATGGCGGCGGTTATCAGGAGGCCTATACGTCCAAAGGCGATATGAGCCGGTTGGAGGAGTGGGTGCGCAATCTGCACAGCGACCGGCTACCGCTGGGACTCTTCATCCCCTTCCCCAAGGCCTATGAGGCCGTCAAGGAATTCATCGAGACCGACGGTCAATTGCCGAAATGCATCGAGTGGGTGGCAAACAAGGATTTGCCGCCCGGCACCTTCCCCGATCCGTAAGCCGAACCCTACCCCGCGGCGGCGACCTTCGCCTGCGCGGGACGCACCAGCGCGGCGTAGTCGTCCATCAGCGTGCGCGTGATCTCGCCCGGCGTGAAATTGTACTCGCCGATCGCGCCCGACGGGCACTTCGCGGCCGTGCCGGTGATGAAGCACTCGGTGAAGCCTGAAAGCTCCTCCGGCAAGATGCTCGTCTCGATCACCTTCCAGCCGCGCTGCTTGGCGAGCCCGATGACCGTGCGCCGGGTGATGCCGTCGAGGAAGCAGTCCGGCGTCGGCGTATAGATCACGCCGTCCTTCACGAAGAAGATGTTGGCGCCGGTGCATTCGGCGACCTGCCCGCGCCAGTCGAGCATCACCGCGTCGGCGAAGCTTTCGCGCTCGGCGCGATGCTTCTCCACGGTGCAAATCATATAGAGGCCCGCCGCCTTCGAGTGGACCGGCGCGGTAAGCGGGTCGGGCCGGCAATATTTGGCGAAGGTGAGCTTCAGCCCCTTCTCGCGTGCGGCCGGATCGAAATACGAGCCCCAGTCCCACGCGGCGATGGCGACATTGATGCGCGTCTTCTGCGCCGACACGCCCATCTGCTCGCTGCCGCGCCAGGCCAGCGGCCGGACATAGGCGTCGGACAGCTTGTTGGCGCGCACGACCTCGCGCGCCGCTTTGTCGAGCTCTGCCACGGAATACGGCACCTCGAAGTCGAGGATTTCGGCGGAGGTGTGCAGGCGCTGATTGTGCTCGGTGAGCTTGAAGATCTCGCCGTCATACGCGCGCATGCCTTCGAACACGGCGCTGCCATAATGAAGGGCATGGGTGAGGAGATGCACCCGCGCATCGTTCCACGGAATCAGCTCGCCATTGAACCAGATAAAGCCGTCGCGCTGATCGTAGTTCGACATGCGCTCTCCTCCACGAGCAGGACAGGCCGTTCTTGCGTGGCGGCCTCCGTCCCAAAACCAACTTGGTTGTTCCTCATACCATCCGCCAGGGAAATTGCGAGCAAGCGGCAATTGCGCAAGCAGGTGGCGAGGCGTATCAAGGACCCAATTAAGTCAACATGGCTGACATAAACCAAGCGGAAAAATATGTCAACATGACTGACCTAAATGAACCCCTGAGCCGCGGCCGGAAAGGCGGCGGCGCCAAGCGTGGCGAAGGCGCAACCGCCGGCGGCAAAGGCAGCCCTATGCCCGAAGCCAAGCTCCATGAGTTCGCCGAGCTCCTGTTTTTCGCCTATCGGGACTTCACCGGCGATCCGGACGCGATTCTGAAGGATTTCGGCTTCGGCCGGGCCCATCACCGGGTGCTCCATTTCGTCAACCGCCACTCGGGCCTGCGCGTGGCGGATTTGTTGGACATCCTCAACATCACCAAGCAGAGCCTCTCCCGCGTGCTCAAGCAGCTGATCGATCAGGGCTTTGTCGAGCAGCAGGCGGGATCCTCGGACCGCCGCGAGCGGCTGCTTTATCCCACCGAGCGCGGCCGCGCGCTGGCCGAGCGGCTGGCCGCGCCTCAATTCGTTCGTCTTACCAATGCGCTGGAGGCCGCAGGGCCCGGCGCGGAAGCCGCGCTGCGCGCATTTCTCGAAGCCATGATCAATGCCGAAGATCGGCCCAAAGTCTCCTCCATCATGTCCACCATGCCGGCCGAGACACGCCAAGGGGACAAGGGGGACGGAACCTGATCATGCCGACGCAGATCAAAGCCCATCGGGGCAGCGGCCCCGACGACAACGCGCCGCATATTCTTGTGGTGGACGACGACAGCCGCATTCGCGACTTGCTGGCGCGCTATCTGAATGATCACGGCTTCCGAGTTACGACGGCAGACGATGCGCAGTCGGCCCGCGCCACCATGCGCAGCCTCGCCTTCGATCTGCTCATTCTCGACGTGATGATGCCGAAGGAGTCTGGCATCGAATTCGCCAGGACGCTGCGCCAGGACAGTCAGGTGCCGATCCTCATGCTCACCGCGCGCGCAGAACCCGATCAGCGCATCGAAGGACTGGAAACAGGCGTTGACGATTATCTCGCCAAACCTTTCGACCCGCGCGAGCTTCTCCTGCGCGTCGGCAACGTGCTGAAGCGTGGCAACGCGGCGCCGGCCACCGGCGAGATCCGCATGGGCGATTTCATCTTTCATGTTTCGCGCGGCGAGCTGCAGCGCGCCGGCGAGACCATCCGCCTGACCGAGCGCGAGCGTGATCTGTTGCGCTATTTCGCCCAGCGTCCGGGCACGCCCGTCTCGCGTCACGAACTCGCCAAGGGGCCGACAGCGGCGGCGAGCGCGCGGTCGACGTACAGATCAACCGCCTCAGACGTAAGATCGAAAACGACCCGGCCAACCCGGTCTATCTCCAGACCGTGCGCGGCAAGGGCTACATTCTGTATTCCGAATGAGCGCCGTCTCCGACACCGCCGCCCCCGTTCCGCGGGAACGCCCCCGGCCCTTCCGCTGGCTGCTCGCGCAGTTCGGCGACAAGATGCCGAAGGGCCTCTATGCGCGCGCGCTGATCATCATCATCGCACCCATGGTGCTGCTCCAGTCGGTGGTGACGTTCGTTTTCCTGGAGCGCCACTGGCAGACCGTGACCCACCGGCTGTCCACGGGCACGGTGCAGAAC